>NZ_JAGKRH010000073.1:0-506 GCF_017939245.1 Aeromonas sp. PrichA-15
GAGCTCAAGCGCAAGGGGGTCTCCAAACAGCTGCTCTGGGAGGAGTACACCCAGCGCTATCCCAATAGCTGTTACAGCTACTCCCAGTTCTGTGACCGTTACAAGTCCTGGTGTCAGTTGCAAAAGCGCTCCATGCGCCAGATCCATAAGGCGGGGGAAAAGCTCTTTATCGACTACTGCGGGCCCACGGTGCCCATCGTCTCGCCGACTACGGGTGAGGTCCGTCAGGCCCAGATCTTTGTCGCCGTGCTTGGTGCGTCCAACTACACCTTTGCCGAGGCCACCTGGTCCCAGTCACTGCCGGACTGGCTGCAAAGCCATGTCCGTGCCTTTGAGTTTTTCGGTGGTACACCGGCACTACTGATCCCCGACAACCTCAAGAGCGGTGTCAGCAAGGCTTGCCGATACGATCCCGAGCTCAACCCCAGCTACCAGCAGTTGGCCGAGCACTATCAGGTGGCGGTGATGCCAGCTCGCCCTTACAAGCCTAAGGACAAAGCCAAGGC
>NZ_JAGKRH010000074.1:0-23534 GCF_017939245.1 Aeromonas sp. PrichA-15
AGTGCCATAGTCCTTGAGAAACTCAAACAGGCTGTAGCCTTTCTGGAATTGGATTTTGCTTTTGGCCATGATCTCGCACCTCGATAACTGTACGTAAGATCAGTATAGTTCGTGGTAACTGACTGCTAATCATGGGTAATCAGGTAAGTAAAAATTTGGTCATTATCCGAAAACCCATAAATTTTGTTTATACCGACAACCTTGGCTGAGTTGGCGGCCACCAGCAACGCTAACGGGTGCCTGCGGGGCATCGCCCGATCTCTGGCAAACAAGCGGAACAACCCTCACCCGCCCTTGCCGCATATCTTGCAGAAAACGGGGTAACGTTTGGTGCCTCAAGGGGAGTGGCTGCGTATTACCGGGAAATTACCCTGCTGGCGGAGCCGAGCTGTTATCATTTGAGTCAGTCCCCAGCGCCGCCACGCCCCGAGAGGAGAGTCATGGATATACCTGCCGCCCCGTCCCCCGCTATCTGCCAGCTGTGTCAGGAGAAAGCAGATCTCGACTTCGACTTCACCATGGCCTTTCAGCCCATCGTCGATTGCAGCAAGCACACCATCTTCGGCTATGAGGCGCTGGTGCGGGGGCTCAACAACGAGCCGGCGCAGAGCGTGATTGATCGGGTCAACGACGACAACCGCTACCGCTTCGATCAGCTGTGCCGGATCAAGGCCATCGCGCTGGCCGCCCGCCTCGACATGCGGGGCATGCTGAGCATCAACTTCCTGCCCAATGCGGTCTATCGCCCGGAGCGCTGCATCCGCACCACGTTGCAGGCGGCCCGCGAGCATCTCTTTCCCATCGAGCAGATCATGTTCGAGCTGACCGAGGTGGAACAGGTGCAGGACAACCGCCATATTCGCGGCATCGTCGATCACTATCAGGCCCTTGGCTTCAAGACGGCGATCGACGACTTTGGCGCCGGTTACTCGGGCCTGAGCCTGCTGGCCGATTTTCGCCCCGACATCATCAAACTCGATATGCACCTGCTGCGCGGCATCGACCAGGACCCGATCCGTCAGGCCATCGTTCGCCACTGTCTGGCGCTGTTTACGGAGTTGCAGATCACCCCGCTGGCGGAGGGGGTCGAGACCCGCGACGAGATGGCCTGCCTGCGGGAGATGGGCGTCAGCCTGATGCAGGGCTATCTGTTTGCCCGCCCCGGCTTCGAAACCCTGCCCGAGGTGGATTTCGCCAGCCTGTGAGCGCCGCTGGCCATCTCCCTTTGTTGTCGTTCATTCGGGCAAGGCGGGACGGGAGGCGGCCCGGAGGGTATCCACGGGCGGACGGCAGAAAGCGCTGGACCGGGCAACCCCCTGGGCTAGGATAGGACTGTCACCCTTTGCAACCACCGCTCTGACAGGGACACCATGGCGCAGGTTTCAGGATACCGCTTCTTCGCTCTTTCACTGCTCTTGCTGCTGGCCTTCCAGGTATGGGGGGCGCAAGGCGGGGGCAACATCACACTGGTGAGCTCCCTTGAAACCAGGGAGTCCCCCTATGGTCGCTGGCTCGATCTCATCTATCGGGATGCGTTCGCCCGCCTGGGCTATGACTTCCAGTACCAGGGCTACCCCGGGGGACGGGCCCCCCTGCTGGCAGAGCAGGGACAGGTCGATGGCGAGATCCACCGCGCCGCCAGCTACCAGCAGCAGACCCGCACCCTCCAGCGCGTGCCCGAGCCCCATTTCGCCGTCTCCTATCAGGCCTATGCCCACCAGCCCGGGATCCAGTTGCAGGGGTGGCACAGCCTGCAGGGCACCGGTTATCGGGTCGAGTTTCGCCGTGGCGCCAAGCTGCCGGAGATGATGCTGGGCAAGGTGGTGGCACCGGACCGGCTCTTTGCCATCACCACCGCCGAGCAGGGGATGGGCAAGCTGCTCAAGGGGCGCAGTGACCTCTATGTGGAGCAGACCCTGATTGCCAGCCAGGCCCTGGCCGCCCTGACGCGCCAGGACCCGGGCTATGCCGGCATCTACTCCGCCGGGGTGATGGAGCTGGCCGATTCTTACGTCTACCTGCACGAACGGCATCAGGATCTGCTGGCCCCCCTTGCCAGCGTGATCCGGCAAATGAAGCAGGACGGCACGGTGGCGCGCTATCAGCAGCAGGCCATGGCGGCTGAGGGCACCAGCCAACCTTAACGTCCTCTTTTTCCGCACGCCCTCCCGCGCCCTGACCATGCAGGAGACCCGGGGCGATCAATTCTGTCGCAGACTCATGGCCGCAGCGGGCACCCTGTTCGTCAACACCACGTTGACAAAAACGCCCCCTGTATCAGGGAACTCGCCATATAAAACCCCATCGACCTTGTGTTCATCTGGCTTGCGGCCAAAAGGCACCATGTCCGTCTGTGCATACCCCAAATCTTGCAACATCCCCCGCTCCGACCGCCCCATCATTTCGATGGAGTCGCGTCATCGTTCAGGCATATCTTCCCCTCGAGGCCCGTGCCAGGGCCCGATCACAGGAGCAATACATAATGAAAAAAGCAGTAACGGCCGCCTTGCTGGCCATGATGATGGCGGCCTCGGTTCAGGCGGCAGACAAGGTGACCACGGTGCCGGTGCACTTCGCCAAAGGCACGCACAGCGCCAAGGTTGACGGCACCTTCTCCGGTTATGACACCATCAACTACACCCTGGGCGCCAAAGAAGGCCAGACCATGACGGTCGCCATCACCGGCAGCACCAATGCCAACTTCAACGTCTTCGCGCCGGGCGCCATCCCGGGTCAGGCCGAGGCACTGGGCGGCGGCAACGTGGACACAAAATGGCAAGGCACCCTGCCCAAGTCGGGCAAGTACCTGATCCAGGTCTACCAGATGCGCGCCACCGCCCGTAAAGGCGCCAAGGTCCCCCACTCCCTGTCGGTCGGCATTCAGTAACCGACGCCAATATTGCCTGTGTGACAAGCAAGAAGGAGCCCATGAGGCTCCTTCTTTGTCATTGTGTGCTGGCACTGCGACCCGGGTAACGGCTCAGCCATTGTAGGCGGGCAGCAGGTCCACCATGTTGAGCAGGTGGAAGGCGGCGGTCAGCACGCCGAACAGGATCACCAGGACGATCATGAAGAGGCCGCCGGGGGCGCGGAAGCCCTCGCCACCTGCTTCGCGCCGGGCCGCCCGCACCTTCCAGGCCAGCAGGGGCGGGATGATGCAGGTCCACAGGGTCGCCACGGCGCCCGCATAGCCGATGGCCACCAGGAAGCCGAACGGGAACAGCAAGGAGAGCACCAGGGGCGGCAGGAAGGTCACCGCCCAGGACTTGGCGCGGCCACCCCGGCTGTTGTCGAACTTGAACAGATCCGCCAGGTAGTCGAACACCCCGAGCCCCACCCCGATGAAGGAGGAGAGGATGGCCGCCATAGAGAAGGCGTTGAGGGCGCTGGCCACCGCCTTGGACTCGATCACCGAACCGAGAGCCTTGAGCAGAGCATCCACGTTGCCCCCCTCCGCGATCACCGGGCCGAACTCGCTGCGGGGCAGGTTGCCAAAGACGCTCACCAGCCAGATGAGGTAAAACGCGAGCGCGATCAGGGTGCCCCCCAGAATGGCGCGGCTGGCGCGGCGCTCTTCACCGTAGTAGGCGCGCATGGAGGAGACCGAATGGTGGTAGCCGAACGAGGTGAGCGCCACCGGCAGCATCACCAGGGCATAGGGGGCGTAGCTCACTTCGCTGCCCACCCGGTCGAGCAGCAGATCGAGGCGCACGTTCATCGACAGGCCCGAGATGCCGAAGGCAAAGCTCAGCCCCATCAGGATCACCAGCAACACCGAGATGCGGTCCACCGCCCGGGTGGAGTGCCACACCAGCAGGGAGAAGGCCAGGGTAAAGAGCACGGACGCCCACTGGCTGCCCATCCCCGTCATGCCGTCGATGATGAGACCGGCCGAGGTGATGTAGGCATAGAGCAGGATGCCGCCGACGAAATAAACGCTGAGATTGTTGAGGGCGTTGACCTTCTCCCCCAGCAGATCCCGGGTCACGGTATCGAAGGAGACGCGCAGGGGATAGCCCCGATAGGACTCCAGCAGCATCCAGCCGGAGACCGTCATCACCACCATGGTCAGTGCCACCGCGAGCATGGACCAGAGGGTCCAGGCGCCCGCCCCCGCACTCGGCAACCCCAGCATGCCGGCCCCCACACAGACGCCGGCAATGATGCATGCCCCGCCCACCAACGATGGTTTCTGTTCCATTACTCCCCCAAACGGATTGTCGACTGGTCACGGCACACCGCCGTGCTTCTCCTGCGTTCGCCACTGCTGGCGCCGGGGGACTTTACCCTGCATGCCTTCGGGTATCAAATCCGGAGGGGAAATGGGGGGAAACGGGCCGGACCCTGCGCCCCATCCGTGGAATATGTTCGGGATGGGGCCAGGTTCAGCACACCAGGGTCAACCGGTATAGACGGGCAGCAGACCCGCCATGGCCATCAGGTGGAAGATGGCGGTAAGCACCCCGAAGACGATGACGGCCACCACCATGGGCTGGCCGCCGGGGGCCTTGAACCCCGCCTCGTCCGGGGTCAGCTCCCGGGACTTCTTCGCCAGCAGGGCCGGGATGATGCAGGCCCAGACGGTCGCCGCAGCCCCGGCATAGCCGATGGCCACCACGAAGCCGAACGGGAACATCAGGGAGAGCGCCAGGGGGGGCAGGAAGGTCACCGCCCAGGATTTGGCCCGCCCCCGGCGGCTGTTGTCGAACCGGAACAGATCCGCCAGATAGTCGAACACCCCGAGCCCCACCCCGATGAAGGAGGAGAGGATGGCCGCCATGGAGAAGAGGTTGATGGCCTGGGAGACCTGCCTGGACTCGATCACCGAGGCCAGCGCCCCAAGCAGCACATCCACGTCGCCCCCCTTGGCGATGACGGGGCCGAAGGCGGGACGAGGCAGGTTGCCGAAGATGCTGAGCAACCACAGCAGATAGAGCGCCAGGGCGATCAGGGTCCCCCCCAGGATCGCCTGCCTGGCTTTCTGCTCCTCACCGTAATAGGCGCGCATCGAGGCGACCGAATGGTGGTAGCCAAACGAGGTGAGCGCCACCGGCAACATGGCCAGGACGTAAGGGGCGCGGCCCAGCTCCTCGGCAAAGGAGTTGAACAGCTTGGCGGTGTCGACCTTGCTGGCAAGCCCGGAGACCCCGAACATGAAGCTCAGCACCATAAAGACGATCAGGACGACCGAAATCCTGTCCACCGCCCGGGTCGAATGCCAGACAAACCAGGAGAACACCAGCACAAACAACACCGAGGCCAGCTGGCTATTGATGCCCAGCAGGCCGCCCAGGATGAGACCCGACGAGGTGATGTAGGCATAGAGCAAAATGCCGCCCACGAAATAGACGGTGAGGTTGTTGAAGAGATTGATCCTGTGACCGAGCAGATCCTTGGTCACCGAGTTGAAGGAGGCAGTCAATGCGTAGGGTTTCAGGGCTTCCAGCAGCATCCAGCCTGAAACCGTCATGATGACCATGGTGAGAATGATGGCGAGGGTTGACCAGCTGGTCCAGGCCCCGGCTCCCGCGCTCGGCAGCCCCAGCATGCCGGCACCGACACAGACGCTGGCAATGATGCAGGCCCCTCCGATGACGGACGGTGTTGATGTCATGTGTGTCACTCCAAATCTTTCACAGAGCAGTGAAAAAAAGGGCACAGAAAAATCTGTGCCCCTGACTCGTTATGCTTCTATCAATTTTTTCTGCGTCTTGCCGGCTGACGGGTCGTTATGCTCGACCTCTTTCAGTCTGGCGGTGAAGTGCCGCAGCACGGCCGGCTCGTAAATGAAGTCCAGCCCCTTCACCCGGTGGGCGTTCTTCTTCACCTCGCCGAAGGCCTCGATGACAAAGTCCATGTGGGTCTGGGTATAGGTGGCACGGGGGATGGTCAGGCGCAGCAGCTCCGCCGGGCAGGGGTGCTGCTTGCCGGTGGCGGGGTCGCGCCCCAGCAGCAGGGAACCTATCTCCACCGCGCGGATGCCGGCGACCTTGTAGAGCTCGCAGGCCAGGGCGTGGGCCGGGAACTGATCCGCCGGGATGTGGGGCAGCAGCTTGCCCGCATCCACGAAGGCCGCATGGCCCCCCGCCTGCTGGCACACCACGCCGATGGCCTCCAGCCCGTCAACCAGGTACTGCACCTGGCCGATGCGATAGGCCAGCCAGTCCTGGCGCATGCCGTCCCGCAGGCCCACCGCCAGGCGCTCCATGGCGCCCCCTTCCAGGCCGCCATAGGTCGGGAAGCCCTCCTGCACCACGCACAGGGTGCGGCACTCGGTGTAGACGTCCAGCATGCTGTCATCCTTGAAGCACAGCAGCCCCCCCATCTGCACCATGGCATCCTTCTTCGCCGACATGGCGAGGCCGTCGGCGTACTTGTAGGACTCTCTGGTGATCTCCTCGATGGTCCAGTTCGCGTAGCCGGGCTCCCGCTGCTGGATGAAGTAGGCGTTCTCGGCGAAGCGGGCGGAGTCCATGATGACCGGGATGTCGTACTTTCTGGCGATCTCGTACACCGCCTTCAGGTTGGCAATGGAGACCGGCTGCCCCCCGGCGGAGTTGCAGGTGATGGTGCTGACGATGTAGGGCACATTGGCGGGGCCCGCCTCCAGGATGGCCTCTTCCAGCTTCACCAGATCGAAGTTTCCTTTGAAGTCGGCGGTGACCGAGGTATCGAACGCCTCCCTGGTGTAGACGTTCTTCGCCATGCAGCAGTTGATCTGGGTGTGGCCCTGGGTGGTGTCGAAGAAGTAGTTGGAGAGGGCCACCATCTTCTTGCGATCCAGCCCCTTCTCCTGCTCCCGCTTCTTGATGAGCACGGGGATGTAAATCTGCTCGGCGCCGCGCCCCTGATGAGTGGGGATGGTCAGGGAGTAGCCGAAGATCTCCTGCACCGCCTGTTGCAGGGCATAGTAGCTGCGGCTGCCGCTGTAGGCCTCGTCACCGCGCAGCATGGCGGCCTGCATGTCCTGAGTGATGGCGCCGGTGCCGCTGTCGGTCAGCAGGTCGATGAAGACGTCTTCGCTGTCCAGCAGGAAGGGGTTCATGCCAGCCCGGACAATGGCCTCTTCCCGATAGGCACGGGTGGTGCGCTTGACCGGCTCGATGACACGAATACGGAAGGGTTCGGGCAGATGCTTGAAGTTTTCCATAATATAAACACCCCAGATTTAAATATTCAAAATGAGTCTCTTCCCGCGCCGAAAATAGAATGTCCGGCAGATGGGAAATATTTTGAAATGGGTGCACGACATCGCCTCGCCAGAATAAACAGGC
Organism: Aeromonas sp. PrichA-15; assembly: GCF_017939245.1. Lineage (NCBI taxonomy): Bacteria > Pseudomonadati > Pseudomonadota > Gammaproteobacteria > Aeromonadales > Aeromonadaceae > Aeromonas > Aeromonas sp. PrichA-15. The sequence goes on from NZ_JAGKRH010000074.1 coordinate 7,275, forward strand.
GAAGATAGGTGCAGCTATTTCAGTTCAGGAATGGAGGCGGGCTCGTGGCATGGCAGGCATGCCGCGCCGCCGCGGGGAATTACAGCGGGAAGAAGAACGCGATCTTATGGTCCAGGGTAAACCACTTGGGATAGCTGACCTTGATATTCATGTTGTTGCTCATCCAATTGATATTAACAACGCCAAATAACAGCACCCATTATGGTGGGGAGCGCTATATGATCAATTGCAATATGAGCAAAGTGGGATGGCGCTAACAATTTGGCGGGGGATTTTTATACAGCTTTTATCGCCAATCCGAAAGATCCCCCCATCATCCACCTTTTGCCCTTTCCCCCCTCAGTGGCTCAGCCAGGGCAGCCGCTGCAACAACTCGTAGCGGTCAGGGATCGGTGTCTGGCTGACCCAGAGATCCAGCAAGCCGTAAGCGAGCAGCGGCAACACCAGCAGCAACAGACAGAGCAGCCCCAGCAGTTGGCGGGGGGCGAGTCGCTGCCCTTGCGTGCCAAGATGCAGGGCATCGGCCCGCTTGGGGCAGGCGGCCACGCAGCTCTGGCAGCTGGTGCACTCGAGACTGCGCACCGCGATGAGCTGGTGTACCTGGATGCGCGAGGGGCAGGCCCGGCTGCACTTGTCGCAGTCGTGGCCCGCGCTTCGCAGGCAGCGGGCCGGGTCACGGCGAATGCGCAGCGGGGTCAGCAGGCCGAGCAGGGCCATCCAGGCGCCATAGGGACAGAGGTAGCGACAGAACCCTTGCCGGAAGGTGGCGGTGAGCAGCAGCACCCAGCCAAGGCACAGGCCCGAGATCAGGGTCAGGTTGAAGAAGAAGGCCCCCATCTTCATGTCCGCCGCCTGATGGTAGGGGCTGGCAAGGTAGCCGGGCAGGGCGGCGGCGGGTACCGCCAGCAATATGATGAAGAGCAGAAAACCGAGCACCAGAAACTTCTGGCCGCGCAACACGGCATCGAGCCAGAGCGGCGGGGTCCACTCCCCCGGCAACAGGCGCGAGCGCAGGCCGTGCAGCCACTCCCCCACCAGCCCGAGCGGGCAGAACCAGGCACAAAACGCCCGACCCAGCAGCAGGGCCGACAGGGAGAGCACCAGCACGGTGACGGTGGCCGCCGGGTGGTGGGGGTCCGTCAGCCCCTGCCCGAGCCAGGCCCGCAGCCCGAGACCACCTGCGATGGGCAGGAAACCGTCCACCACGTCGGGGCGCACCAGCCAGGGGGTCATCCCCAGCCCCAACTGTCCGATATGAACAACATATTGAACCGCCACCAACACCCAACACAGCAGCAATAGCTGCCTGGTGGCCGTTCTGAGACGTTGACTGTCTATGTGGGCCAGCATGAGTAGGGGGCGATAGCGCAGCCAGAGCGCCAGGGTCGTGGCCACCAGCCCCAGTGCGAGCCAGAGTACCGAATCCGCCACCAGCAGCCAGAGCGCGGCGGCCAACAGCAGAGAGAGCGTCCAGCCCCAACCGCTGCGGCCCTGCCACAACAACAGAACCAGATAGACCAGACCCGAGGTCATGGTCAGGGCTTCCAACAGGCTCATGCTTCCCTCACAGTGCTCATCCGAATCGAGGGGGCAGGATAACCAACATCTGAGTTGATGATTTTGATCTGCATGGGCAGAGGGGGCATTTGCCCGCTCCGCCCCCTCAGCCTTAAACCCCGTTATTTGCGGCTGTGGAACAGCGGCTGGTCGGATTCGGCCTGCTCGGCCCAGAGGTGGATGTTGAAGCGGGCATCCTCCGACAGCTCAACCCTGTGCCAGTACTGGGGCGGGCTGGTGGCAAACTCCCCGGCCCGGATCACCAGGCTCACCTCGGGCTCCTCGGCATGTTCGTCGGCAAAGCCGTGATAGGTGACGGTTCCCTCCATCACGCAGAGCTGGCCGAACACCCCGGCCGCGGTGTTGTGGTGGGTGAGCAGGGCCTGGGGCACGTTCTGGCGGGTGAAAAAGGGGGTGGAACGGCGTACCACCCAGTGAGACGGGATCAGTTGCATGGCCATATCGGTTCTCCTCGAGTGGCCTGGTCAGCCCGGCCTTCGGCTATTAATGGTTCAACGGGGCAGCTGACGCAGCAGCGGGAAGGCGGCGCTCATCTGGTCGCCCCCCACCACGAAGCCGCACAGCTTGCCATCTTCGCCGTGCGCCTCGGCCACCATGCCGTGGCTGTTCCAGCGGCACTGCCAGGCGAGATCTTCACCCCGGGTACGACCCGCCAGTTGCAGCGGGTAGCGCGGCGTCTTCACCTTCACCAGCATGGGCGGCAGGGCCAGCGGGGTCGGTGTGCCGAGCAGGGTGCGCGCCAGCGCATTGGCCCCCAGCACTATGGGTTGCAGGAAGGGGAGCAGCTGACCTTGCCACTGCACGCAATCCCCCAGGGCGAAGATGTGGGGATCGCTGGTCTGCAGCCGATCATCGACCAGGATGCCGCGCTCCACTGCCAGCCCGGCCCCACGGGCCAGGGCCAGATTCGGCCGCAGGCCGATCGCGGCGATCACCAGATCCTGCTCGCTGATGCGCCCATCGGTCAGGGTGACGCGCCAGCCATCCCCCGGCTGGGCATCTATCCTGGCGAGACCCGTCCCGAACTGCAGGCTGACCCCCTGGCTGCGCAGGGCCTGTTGCAGCGGCTCGGTCAGGGCGGCGGGCAGCAGGGCGCTTAAGGGGCTGTCGGCCAGATCCACCAGCGTCACCTCTTTTCCTGCGCTCGCCATGTCCATCGCCAGCTCGCAGCCGATGAGCCCCGCCCCCAGCACCAGGATGCGGCGGGCCTGGCGCAGTTGCGCCTCGATGGCGGCGTACTCCTGCTGGCTGTTGAGGGTGACCAGGTGTTCGCTGCCCGGCAGATCGGGGCGCACCGCGCTCGCCCCGGTGGCCAGCACCAGCTTGCCGTAGGGGAATTCCCCCTGCTCGGTCAGCACCAACCGCCGGGCAGGGTCGATGCCATGCACCGGGCAGTGGGGCAGCAGCGCGATGCGCTGCTGCTCGGCAAAATCGCTGCCGCTCTGACGGGTCATGGCTGCGGCAGGGCAGCCCCGACTCACCACGTGGCTCAAGTCGGGCTTGTTGTACTCATCGCCGCTGTCGGCGGTGATGAGGCGGATGGGCTGCTCGGCGTTAAGCTTGCGCAGGCTCTTGACCAGTTGCTGGGCAGCGAAGCCGCTGCCGATCACCACTATCTCCCGGCTGATGCCGGCGTCACTCTGCGTTGCTGCGCTCATACACAGGCCTCCACGGCGCAGGGTTCAAATACCTCCTTGCCGATGCCGCAGCCGGGGCAGAGGAAACTGTCCGGCACCTGGGCCCAGGGGGTGCCCGGCGCCACCAGCTGATCCGGCTCGCCCTGGGCCGGGTCATAGACCCACTGGCAGACCGTGCAGAGCATGGCCTGGTCGTCATCCCATTCGGCGGCGGCCGCTGCGGCTTGCGGCTCAACAGCAGGCATCGCGGGGACGGGCGTCACGGTTGTCTGGGTTGTGGTGATCGGGCGGGGTGCGTCCAGCGGGTGCAACGCCCACTGACGGGCGAGCTGGCGACCATGCTCGCGGCATTCAGCCAGCGCCGAGCCATCCGGCCGCCACTTGGCCTTGAGAGAGATGCTGATGTCAAAGCCTGCGTCCATCAATCGGGTCTGGATCCGGTCCACCGCGCCACCGGTCCAGCCGTAACTGCCGAAGGCCGAGGCGCGCTTGTTGCGAAAACGCAGGCCGGTGATCTCTTCGAGCATGCCCGCCACCTTGGGCATCATGACGTTGTTCATGGTGGAGGAGCCCACCAGTATCCCCTTGGAGCGGAACACCTGGGTCAGGATCTCGTTCTTGTCGTGGCGGGCCACGTTGTAGATCTTCACCGCCACGCCGGGGTCCACCTCGTGGATGCCCTGGGCGATGGCGTCGGCCATCATGCGAGTGTTGTTGGACATGGAGTCGTAGAAGAGGGTGATGCGGTCTTCCTGATAGTGGTCGGCCCACTCCAGGTATTTCAGGATGATCTGGGTGGGGTCCTCGCGCCAGACGATGCCGTGGGAGGTGGCCACCATGCTCACCGGCAGGTTGAAGCCGAGCACTTCCTTGATCTTGGCGGTCACCAGGGGGCTGAAGGGGGTGAGGATGTTGGCGTAGTAGCGCTGGCACTGCTCCATCAGCTCGCTCTGATCCACCTCGTCGTTGAACAGGTGCTCGTCGCAGTAGTGCTGGCCGAAGGCGTCGTTGGAGAAGAGCACCGCATCCTCGGTCATGTAGGTCATCATGCTGTCGGGCCAGTGCAGCATGGGGGTCTCGATGAATACCAGCTGCTTGCCGTTGCCGATGTCCAGGCTGTCACCTGTCTTGACCGGGTGGAAGTTCCACTCCGGGTGGTGATGATGGCCGGTGATGGAATCGATGGCGTTGTGGGTGCAGTAGATGGGGGTGCCGGGGATACGGGCCATCAGCTCGGTCAGGGCGCCGGCGTGATCCTCCTCGGCGTGGTTGATCACCACGTAGTCGATGGCGGCGAGATCGATCTCGGCCGCCAGGTTCTGCACGAACTCCCGGCTGAACTTGTGATCGACGGTGTCGATCAGCACGTTTTTCCCTTCGCGGATGAGGTAGCTGTTGTAGCTGGTGCCCTTGTGGGTCTTGTACTCGGTGCCGTGGAAGTCGCGTACCTCCCAGTCCCGTTGGCCGACCCAGTGGATGTTGTTCTTGACGTGAATGCTCATCAGGCAGTTCCTCGGATGCAATAGTGTATGTTCGACTAAACCAGCTATTGCAGCGGACGTGCCAACCTGTAACTCATTGTTTTTAATGGTTTCTCATATCAACCATTGTCATTAAGACACCACACATTTATAGTCATAATCACAAATATACTGTCATTTGGACAATTATCGTGATCTCGACCGACAGCCTGGCACGCATCGCCCTCGACCTGCAACTCGGCATCTCCCATCAGGACCGCTTCCACCGTCTGATCCAGAGCGTGCGCAGCCTGCTGAAATCGGATGCCTCGGCCCTGCTGCGCTACGAGGGGGGCCAGTTCATCCCGCTGGCCATCGACGGCCTGATGCAGGACGTGCTGGGGCGCCGCTTCGCCCTCAAGGATCACCCGCGCCTCGAGGCCATCGCCCGCGCCGGGGATGTGGTGCGCTTCCCTGCCGACAGCGCCCTGCCCGACCCCTATGACGGCCTGCTGCCGGATCACGACGACTTCAAGGTGCACGCCTGCGTCGGCCTGCCGCTCTTCTCGGATCAGGCGCTGATCGGCGCCCTGACCATAGACGGCATGAACCCGGCCCAGTTCGACGGCATCAGCGACGAGGAGCTGCGTCTGGTGGGGGCCCTGGCCGCCGCCGCCCTCGACAACGCCCTGCTGCTGGAGCGGCTCGCCCGCCAGAGCAGCGAGCCCCTGGTCCCCGGCACCCGGCCCGGCCCTGAGCAGCCGGAGATGATAGGCCACTCCCCCGCCATGGCCCGGTTGCGCCACGAGATAGACGTGGTGGCAAGCTCGGAGCTGAACGTGCTGATTTTGGGGGAGACGGGGGTCGGCAAGGAGCTGATCGCCAAGGCGGTGCATGGCGGTTCCCAGCGTGCCAAGGCCCCGCTGGTCTACCTCAACTGCGCCGCCCTGCCCGAATCCGTGGCCGAGAGCGAGCTGTTCGGTCACGTGAAGGGGGCCTTCACCGGCGCCATCCACAATCGGGCGGGCAAGTTCGAGCTCGCGGACAAGGGCACCCTGTTTCTCGACGAGATAGGGGAGCTCTCCCTGGCGCTGCAGGCCAAGCTGCTGCGGGTGCTGCAATACGGCGATCTGCAGCGGATCGGTGACGACACCCCGCTCAAGGTGAATGTGCGTATCCTGGCGGCCACCAACCGGGATCTGAAGCAGGCGGTGGTCGAGGGGCAGTTTCGGGCCGACCTCTACCACCGGCTGAGCGTCTTCCCGATCCACGCCCCGGCACTGCGGGAACGCCCAGGCGACATTCCCCTGCTGGCCGGTTACTTTTGCGAGCGCTGCCGGCTCGGCCTGGGGCTGGAGCGGCTGCGTATCCAGCCACAAGCGCTGCAACTGCTCGAGCGCCACGACTGGCCCGGCAACGTGCGGGAGCTGGAGCACGCCATCCACCGCGCCGCCGTGCTGGCCAGGGCCGAACAGGGGAGCCCCTCGCCGACCCTGGAACCCCACCACTTCAACCTGGGACCGACGGGCTCATCCCTGCCCGCCGACACCGTCAGCCAGCCCGCCTCCCCGGCCATTGCCGACCTTGGCCTTCGCGCCGCCACCGATCTGTTCCAGCGCCAGCTCATCGAGCAGACCCTGACGGCCCATGACGGCAACTGGGCCGCCACCGCCCGGGCGCTGGATCTGGACGGCGGCAACCTGCACCGCCTCGCCAGGCGGCTCGGCCTCAAGGCCTGACGCCCCCAGATTCGAGAGGGGCCCAAAAACAGAAACCCCCTCGCTGGCGAGGGGGTTTCTTGTTCATGGCACCCGTGGCGCCGTCAGCGCAGGGACTTGACCGAGCGGCGGACAATGAGCTCGGGCTGCACCGTCATGGACTCCACTTCCAGCTCCTTGTTGCGGATCCGGCTCACCAGTTGTTGCACCGCCAGCAGACCGAGCTCGGCCTTGGGGTGGCGGATGGTGGTGAGCGGCGGGCTGGAGAAGCGCGCCATCTCCACATCGTCATAGCCGATCATGGAGATATCGTCCGGCACCTTGACCCCGGCCTCCCAGGCGGCGCAGATGGCACCGATGGCCATGGGATCGTCGAAGGCAAAGACCGCGGTCGGGCGAGGGGTGAGGGCCAGGATGCGCTGCATGGCATCGAAGCCGCTCTGGCTCTCGTAGTCCCCTTCGAAGATCTGCTCTTCTTTCAGGGTCATCCCCTGTTCAGCCAGGGCATCGCGCACCCCGTCCAGCCGTTGCTGGGTGGTCGGCTTGGCGAGATGGCCGGTGATGCAGACGATGTTGGTGTGGCCCTGCTCCAGCAGATGGCGCACCGCCAGACGCGCGCCGATGCGGGCGTTGTCGTTGATCACGTTGGCGAAATCGCACTCGTTGCCCCAGTCCAGCACCACTTGCGGCACGTTTTTGTGGATACGCAGCATGTCCCTGAACTGGGTGTCGATATCGGTCCCCAGCACCAGCAGACCGTCGACCCGCTTCTCCATCAGCATGCGCAGATAGTGCTGCTGGCGGGGCGGCTGGTTCTCGGTGTTGCACAGGATCAGGCTGTAACCCTGCTCGAAGCAGTAGGCTTCCACCCCCTGTACCACTTCCGCGAAGAAGGGGTTGGCACTGGTGGTCACCAGCACGCCAATGGTCTTGGTCGAATTGATCTTGAGACTGCGCGCCACCGAGTTGGGCGCGTAGTTCAGCTCTGCCACCGCCTCAAGCACTTTCTGGGTTGCGTCTTCGCTGACCCGACGGGTGTGATTGAGTACATGTGAGACGGTGGAGATGGATACGCCTGCGCGCGAGGCGACATCCTTGATAGTTGCCATCTCTGTCTCCTGAATAACAAAGGCGGAACAGTAGCAGATTTCCCGAATAAAGGCTTGGTTTTAACGGGCGCTGCCAGTGAATTATCAATGCTGGCTAATCTATGCGGTCATTTCTTTTTGCGCAAACGGATTTTGGTCAAAATGAGAGCGGACGCAGAATGAAATATCGTCAGTTTTTTACTCTGGGAATTGTCACCATGACAATTTGTTATCTGTATGTTGCACCACCTTGACGACATTAAACTCCAGTAAACAGCAATAAACTGCGTGTTAGTTTCACAAAACCCCTCTCACACCTGCTCCGGTTAGTATCTTTAACATCTTGTTATTGCCCGGCGAGGAATGATAGAACCTTATCTATCGCCGGGCTGGCGGGACACAGGCTCGGAATGACGTGCATAAAATGAAACAATTCACTGATTAAGGGACGAATCAATGCATAACTTCAGCAAAATGGCAGTCAGAGCAGCGGTTTCTTTGGCTCTGTTTGGATCAGTTTCCATGGCCAATGCGGCCGATACCATCAAGATCGGCATCGCCGGCCCCCTGACCGGCCCGGTCGCCCAGTACGGTGACATGCAGTTCACCGGCGGCAAGATGGCGGTCGAGCAGATCAACAAGGCGGGCGGCATCAAGGGCAAGCAGATCGAAGCCGTCATCTATGATGATGCCTGCGATCCCAAGCAGGCCGTGGCCATCGCCAACAAGGTAATCAACGACGGCGTCAAGTTCGTGGTCGGCCACCTCTGCTCCGACAACACCCTGCCCGCCTCCGACATCTATGAAGATGAAGGGGTCCTGATGGTCACCCCCGCCTCCACCAACCCCAAGATCACCGAGCGCGGTTACCAGCTGACCCTGCGTACCATCGGTCTGGACAGCGACCAGGGCCCGACCGCCGCCAAGTACATCATCGAGCAGGTCAAACCCCAGCGCGTGGCCGTCATCCACGACAAGAAACAGTACGGTGAAGGCATCGCCTCCAGCGTGAAAGCCGCGCTGGACAAGGCCGGCGTCAAGGTCGTTGCCTATGAGGGCATCACCGCCGGCGACAAGGACTTCTCCGCCCTGATCGCCAAGCTGCAAAAAGAGAACGTCGACTTCGTCTACTACGGCGGCTACCACCCGGAGCTGGGTCTGATCCTGCGCCAGGCTGGCGAGAAGGGTCTGAAGGCCAAGTTCATGGGTCCGGAAGGCGTGGGCAACAAGGACATCTCCGCCATCGGCGGCCCGGCTTCCGAAGGCCTGCTGGTGACCCTGCCGAACAAATATGACCTGGTGCCGGCCAACGCCCCCATCGTAGAAGCGTTCAAGGCCAAGGGTCAGGACTCCTCCGGTCCGTTCGTCTGGACCACCTACGCCGCCATGCAGGCCCTGGCGGCCGGTATCGCCAAGGCGGGCGAGGATGATCCGGCTGCCGTCGCTGCCGCCATCAAGGCCGCACCGATCGACACCGTGATGGGCCCCCTGACCTGGGCACCGAACGGTGACCTGAAAGGCTTCGAGTTCGGTGTGTTCCAGTGGCACGCCGACGGTACCTCCACTCAACTCAAATAATCTGCCGGTCGGGGTGACGTGAGTCACCCCTCCTTTCTTTGCGGGCAAGTACACAGGGAACGCGGTATGTCCGAACACCTTCTTTATCTGGTTCAGCAGTTGCTGAACGGATTGACCATAGGCAGCACCTATGCGTTGATCGCCATCGGCTACACCATGGTCTACGGCATCATCGGCATGATCAACTTCGCCCACGGCGAGGTCTACATGATCGGCTCCTATGTCGCCTTCATGGTGATGGCCGGGCTCATGATGATGGGCATCGACAGCACCGTGCTGCTGCTGGGGGGCGCCTTCCTGGTCAGCATCATCATCACCGGCAGCTATGGCTGGTCCATAGAGCGGGTGGCTTATCGTCCGCTGCGGGGCGGCAACCGCCTGATCCCCCTCATCTCCGCCATCGGCATGTCGATCTTCCTGCAGAACATGATGCGGATGGCCCAGGGCTCGCGTGACATCGCCATGCCCACTCTGATCTCCGGGGGCTGGACCCTCGGCGGCGAGGATGGCTTCCAGGCCAGCCTCTCCTACATGCAGCTCATCATCTTCGTGGTGACCTTCGTCACCATGCTGGCGTTGACCCAGTTCATCGGCCGCTCCCGCATGGGGCGTGCCTGCCGAGCCTGTTCCGAAGACATCAAGATGGCCAACCTGTTAGGGATAGACACCCACGTGGTCATCTCCATCACCTTCGTGCTGGGGGCCGCCCTGGCCGCCGTCGCGGGGGTGCTGCTCGGCATGTACTACGGTGTCATCAACCCCTATCTCGGCTTCATGGCGGGCTTGAAGGCCTTCACCGCCGCGGTATTGGGCGGCATCGGCAGCATTCCCGGTGCCGTACTGGGCGGCCTGCTGCTCGGCGTGGTGGAAGCGCTCACCGCGGGCTATCTCAGCACCGAGTACAAGGATGTGATGGCGTTCGCCCTGCTCATCTTCGTGTTGCTCTTCATGCCCACCGGCATCCTGGGTCGTCCGGAGGTCGAGAAGGTATGAAAAACCAATCTATGCATGCCCTCGTGCTGCTGTTCATGACCATCACTGGCATTCTCGGCCGTCCGGAAGTGGAGAAAGTCTGATGAAACGTCAATTTATCCATGCCTGCATCGCCAGCCTGGTGCTGCTGGTGCTCTCCTTCTGGCTGCTCGGCTTCAAGCTGGAGACCGATGGCTCCCGCCTGCTGGTGGTGAGCCGCCTCGATGTGTCGCTGGCCTGGCTGCTGGGGGGCGCCACCATCGTTTTCTGGTTCCAGATGCTGCGCGGCCAGATAAGCCGGCTGTTCCAGGCCTCCATCAGCGGCTTCTCCGTCGGCTTCACCAAGCTGGTGCTGCCAAGCCCCGAAGAGGCCCCCAAGCTCTATAACCTCACCGCCGTGCTGGTGCTGCTGTTTGCGGTGAGCTGGCCCTTCATGGCCTCTCGCGGCGCCATCGATCTGGCCACCCTCACCCTGATTTACATCATGCTGGGGCTGGGACTGAACGTGGTGGTGGGCCTCGCCGGTCTGCTCGACCTCGGCTATGTCGGCTTCTATGCGGTCGGCGCCTACAGCTACGCCCTGCTCAACACCTACTTCGGTCTGAGCTTCTGGGAGTGTCTGCCCATCGCAGGTCTGCTGGCGGCCACCTTCGGCTTCCTGCTCGGGTTCCCGGTGCTGCGGCTGCGGGGGGACTACCTGGCCATCGTCACCCTGGGCTTTGGCGAGATCATCCGCATCCTGCTCAACAACATGACCACCCTGACCGGCGGTCCGAACGGGATCTCCGGCATTCCGAAACCGACCCTGGGGGGGCTCGAGTTCAACCGCACCGTCAAGGATGGGGGCTTTGGCACCTTCCACGACTTCTTCGGCATCGCCTACAACGCCAACCACAAGGTGATCTTCCTCTACCTGATGGCCCTGGTGCTGGTAGTGGCGACCCTGTTCGTCATCAACCGCCTGCTGCGCATGCCGCTCGGCCGTGCCTGGGAGGCGCTGCGGGAAGACGAGATCGCTTGCAAGTCCCTGGGGCTCAACCCCACCATCATCAAGCTGACCGCCTTCACCATAGGCGCCTGCTTCGCGGGCTTTGCCGGCAGCTTCTTCGCCTCCCGCCAGGGCTTCATCAGCCCGGAATCCTTCGTCTTTATCGAGTCGGCCATCGTCCTTGCGATTGTGGTGCTGGGAGGCATGGGATCCCAGATCGGGGTGGTGCTGGCGGCCATCGTGATGACGGTGCTGCCGGAGCTCGCCCGCGAGTTCAACGAATATCGCATGCTGATGTTCGGTCTCTTGATGGTATTCATGATGATCTGGCGGCCGCAGGGACTGCTGCCCATGAGTCGACCCCATATGGAGCTGCGTAAATGAGCAACAATCAACCATTGTTGGATGTCTCAGATCTGTCGATGCGCTTTGGTGGCCTGCTCGCAGTCAACGGCGTCAAGCTGGATGTGGAAAAGGGGGAGGTGATCTCCATCATCGGCCCCAACGGGGCGGGCAAGACCACCATCTTCAACTGCCTGACCGGCTTCTATCGCCCGAGTGGCGGTGTCATTCGCTACAAGGGTGAGGAGATCCAGGGGTTGCCCGGCCACCTCATCGCCCGCAAGGGCATTGTGCGGACTTTCCAGCACGTGCGCCTGTTCAAGGAGATGACTGCGGTGGAAAACCTGCTGGTGGCCCAGCACAGGCATCTCAATACCGGCTTCATCGCCGGCCTGTTCAAGACCCCCTCTTTCCGCCGTGCCGAGAAAGAGGGGCTGGAGCAGTCCGCCTTCTGGCTGGAAAAGGTGGGCCTCAAGGATCTCGCCAACCGCGCCGCGGGCAACCTGGCTTACGGCCAGCAGCGCCGCCTCGAGATCGCCCGCTGCATGGCGACCCGGCCCGAACTGCTGATGCTCGATGAACCGGCCGCAGGCCTCAACCCCAAGGAGACCGACGAGCTCAACGAGCTCATCTCCAACCTGAGGGACGAGTTCGGGGTCTCGGTGCTGCTGATCGAGCACGACATGAAGCTGGTGATGGAGATCTCCAACCGCATCTTCGTGGTCAACCAGGGCACCCCGCTGGCCCACGGCAAACCGGACGAAATCCGCAGCAATCCGGCGGTGATCAAGGCCTATCTGGGCGAGTCGTAAGGACAAAAAGATGTTAGAACTTCGCAACGTATCGACCCACTACGGCAAGATCCAGGCGCTGCACGACGTCAGCGTCGAGGTAAAAGAGGGGGAAATCGTCACCCTGATCGGCGCCAACGGCGCCGGCAAGACCACCTTGCTGATGACACTGTGCGGCGAACCCAAGCCCAGCAGCGGCAGCATCTGGTTCGAGGGGGAGCAGATAGACTCTCTCACCACCGCCCGCATCATGCGCAAAGACATCGCCGTGGTGCCGGAGGGGCGCCGCATCTTCGCCCGCCTCACGGTGGAGGAGAACCTGCTGATGGGGGCCTTCTTCGTCGACAAGGCGGAGCAGCGCGGCCTGCTGGATCAGATTTTTACCCTGTTCCCCCGCCTGCACGAGCGGCTGGAGCAGCGGGCAGGCACCATGTCCGGCGGCGAGCAGCAGATGCTGGCCATCGGCCGCGCCCTGATGAGCAAGCCGCGCCTGCTGCTGCTGGATGAACCCTCCCTCGGATTGGCGCCCATCGTCATCCAGCAGATCTTCGACACCATAGAGCAACTGCGCCAGAAGGGGATGACCATCTTCCTGGTGGAGCAGAACGCGAACCAGGCGCTCAAGCTGGCGGATCGCGGCTATGTGCTGGAGAACGGCCGGGTGGTGCTGCAAGACACGGGAGAAGCCCTGCTGGCCAACCCCGCCGTCCGCCAGGCCTATCTCGGCGGCTGAGGATGCAGCAACCATCGTCACCCTTCCCCTGCCGCGCTCCCCGAGCCCGGCAGGGGAACAGCCCCCCGCCGAGGAGCACATTGTGAGCCGTGCGCGGGCGACGCAGGATCAGCACCACTTCTGGCACGATCCCGCCCTGCCCTTCATCGAGGCGCGGGCGGTGCAGGATGGCCGGCGCGTCTGCTATGACAAGCACAGCCACCCCCACTTATCCATCGGTGCCATCACCGGCGGCCACAGCCACTACCTCAACCAGCGCAGCCTGCAAGAGGTCGGCCGCGGCAGCCTGGTGCTGATGAACCCGGAAGAGGTGCATGCCTGCAATCCCGTCGCTGACCAGCCCTGGTCCTATCTGATGTTCTACATCGACAACCTCTGGTTGCAGCGCCAGCAGGAGGAGGCCGGGCTCGGCAACGCGTTTCGCCCCTTCGACATGACCGCAAGCCGGGATCCCCTGCTCTACCAGGGGCTCTGCCGGCTTCACCGGCAACTGGTAGAGGAGCCGGATCCCCTGGCTCGCGAAGTGGCCTGCCACCTCTTCAGCCGCCAGCTTCTGGCCAGGCTCACCCCGGCCAAGTGGGATGACCGCCCTCCCCGCACCTGCAGCGAGCCGCCGAGCTGATGCAGGACGAGAGTGCCTGCGCCCTCACCCTGGCGCAGCTGAGTGCGGTGGCCGGGCTTACCCCTTCCCACTTCGTGCGCGCCTTCAGCCGCCACTACGGCATGACGCCCCACGCCTACCTGCTCGATCAGCGCATTCGCCACGCCCGCACCCTGCTGCGCCAGGGGCAGCCCCTGGCGGAAGTGGCCCTTGCCAGCGGTTTTGCCGATCAGGCCCACTTCCAGCGCCAGTTCAAACGCCGGGTGGCCGCCACCCCGGGCCAGTACAGAGCGCAGCTCGTCCCTCAGGACGAGCGCACCAGATAGGCGGCGCTGAGCAGCAGCAAGAGCGCCATGGCCCGATTGAACCAGCGCAACCGGCGAGGAGAGACCAGCCACCCCTGCAATCGGCTGCCCGCATAGGCCCAGCAGGCGATGGAGCCGAGGCAGATCACCAGATAGATGCCGGTAAAGAAAGCGATCTGGCTCATGCCGCCCGCGATCCCATAGGCTCCCATCCCCATGCTGGCGGCGAGCCAGGCCTTGGGATTGAGCCACTGCATCAAGGCCCCGTACCAGAAGGCGGGGGGCACACCCTCTACTTCCTTCACCTCGCCGCTGTCCACCAGCAACTGCCAGGCCATCCAGCCGAGAAAGAGCACGCCGCCCCAGTGAATGGCCCCCAGCGCCACAGGCCAGCGGGACAGGGCGCCGCCAAGACCCAGCCCCATCAGCAGGAGCAGCAGGATGAAGCCGAGGGTGGCCCCCACCACGTGGCGCAGGCTGGCCGTGAAACCGTACCGGGCGCCGGTGCCAAGGGCGACCAGATTCACCGGCCCCGGGGAGATGGACATGGCCAGGGCAAACCCGGCCATGGATAACAGCAGACTGAATTCCATGGATGATGCTCGTTCAATTGAGGGAAGCCCGAGCCTACCCGGCCCGGGCGGCACGATATTGAAGAAAATTGCGATCCCCTCGATGCCGCCTCCATTGCACACTTAGCGCAAACCGCCGCTTGCGGTAAACTGCCCTTCAACCTTCCATTTTCAGGACATCTCAATGGACCAGTTTGCCCATATCAGCGCCCATGATGCCCACCAGAAGCTGAGCGCAGGCGAAGCCCGTCTCGTGGACATTCGCGATCCCCAATCCTTCGAGACGGCCCACGCGGTCGGCGCCTTCCACCTCACCAACGGCACCCTGGTTCGCTTTATGAACGAGGTGGACTTCGATACCCCCGTCATCGTGATGTGCTATCACGGCAACAGCAGCCAGGGGGCGGCCCAGTACCTGCTGCAACAAGGCTATGACGAGGTCTATAGCCTGGATGGCGGTTTCGAGGCCTGGCGCAGGGAGTTCCCCATCCAGGCGGGGGACGCATGACAGAGGCGGGTCGCACCTCCTCGACCGGCATGATCCAGCTGCTGGTGCTGGGTGACGCCCGCATGGCCCAGGCGCTGGTGGATTATCTCGCCACCCTGGGCATTCCGTGCGAGCTGACCCAGTCCGAGCTCGGCGTCTCGGTCTGGCTGGCGGACGAACGGCGCCTCGCCCAGGCCCAGCAGGAGGTCAAACGCTTCCTGAGCGAACCCAATCATCCCCGCTACATGGAGGCCTCCTGGCAATCCGGCCATGCCGATGCCCGGATCGACTACAGCAAGGGGATGACGGATCCGGTCACCGATTTCCTCCACCAGGCGGGCCCTCTGACCCTGGTGGTTATCATCGCCTGCCTGGCCATCTACGCTCTGGATGCCATCGGCCTACCCATCTTCGACGAGCTCGCCTTCCATCCCACCCTGGCCCAGTTCACCGACTGGCAGGCCTGGCGCTACGTCACCCCGGCCTTCATCCACTTCTCGGTGCTGCACCTGGTGTTCAACCTGTTGTGGTGGTGGTATCTCGGTGGCCAGATAGAGCAACGCCTCGGCAGCGGCAAGCTGTTCATCCTGCTCATCATCGGGGCGGCCCTGCCCAATATCGCCGAGTTCTTTGTCAGCGGCCCGCGCTTTGGCGGCCTCTCCGGGGTGGTCTATGCCCTGCTCGGCTACAGCTGGCTGCGAACCAGGCTGCAACCGGATTGCGGCCTCGCCATGCCGCCAGCCCTGATGGGCTTCATGCTGGTCTGGCTGGTGCTCGGCTTCCTGGACATGCTCGGTACCCCCACCGCCAACATGGCCCATTTGGTCGGCCTGCTGGTCGGTCTTGCCCAAGGCTGGCTGGACAGGCACCACAGGCCGGGGTGAGGCCTGGTTGCCGGCAACGGCTCGGCAACCAAAGCGACCACCAACATGGCTCACCTGGCGGGTCTGCTGGTCGGCCTTGCCCAAGGCTGGCTGGACAGGCGCCACAGGCCGGGGTGAGGCCTGGTTGTCGGCAACTGCTCGGCAACCATAGCGACCGCCAACATGGCTCACCTGGCGGGCCTGCTCGGCCTTGCCCAGGGCTGGCTGGACAGACACCACAGGCCGGGGTGAGGCCTGGTTGCCGGAAACTGCTCGGTAACCAAAGCGACCACCAACATGGCTCACCTGGCAGGCCTGCTGATCGGCCTTGCCCAGGGCTGGCTGGACAGGCACCACAGGCCAGCCTGAGCCGATTTGCCATAAAAAAACGCCGCCCCAAGGGGCGCAATGCTGATCAGTTAAGGATCCATTGACCGATCCTTCTGCTGTAGGACAATCCGGAACCAATCACTGGTTCCGGATTTTTTATGTCTATTGCAAACGATCTGAACGATGTTGTTGAGGCATCTGGCGACATGCTGGCTCG
>NZ_JAGKRH010000395.1:0-293 GCF_017939245.1 Aeromonas sp. PrichA-15
ATGGCTGCTTCTAAGCCAACATCCTAGCTGTCTGAGCCTTCCCACATCGTTTCCCACTTAACCAGAACTTTGGGACCTTAGCCGGCGGTCTGGGTTGTTTCCCTCTTCACGACGGACGTTAGCACCCGCCGTGTGTCTCCCGGATAGTACTTACTGGTATTCGGAGTTTGCATGGGGTTGGTAAGTCGGGATGACCCCCTAGCCCAAACAGTGCTCTACCCCCAGTAGTATTCGTCCGAGGCGCTACCTAAATAGCTTTCGGGGAGAACCAGCTATCTCCGAGTTTGATTGGC
>NZ_JAGKRH010000075.1:0-19349 GCF_017939245.1 Aeromonas sp. PrichA-15
GGAGGTTGGCGGAGTTGCGGGGCTGCATAGGCGTCATGTTCATAGAAAAACGCCCCAGGCCATCGAGACCCAGGGCGGTGAAGATATCAAAGACCCGTTTTCCGGTAAATCGCAATGCGGCTCCGCTTAAGTGAACAGCATTGCGCAGTTGCGGGGCTTTTGTCGTCGAGGCGGGGGTTATTTTGCCGCGATGGCGTCTGCCATAGGGCTCTGGAACTCCTGCTCGGCTTCTGCGAAGCGATCCTGCATGGCCTTGGAGGGGGCCTTGTCCAACAGGCTGAACAGCACGATAGCCAGGGTAGCAAACAGGAAGCCCGGGATGATTTCGTACAGACCCAGCCAGCCGAACTGCTTCCAGATGATGACGGTCAGGGCACCGGTCAGCATGCCCGCCAGGGCGCCGTTGCGGGTCATGCGGGACCAGAGCACGGAGAACAGCACCACGGGACCGAAGGCGGCACCGAAGCCGGCCCAGGCGTAGCTTACCAGCCCCAGCACCCGGTTCTCCGGGTTCACGGCCACGGCGATGGCGATGAGGGATATGAGCAGCACCATGGCGCGGCCAACCCACACCAGCTCTTTCTGGGAGGCGTTCTTGCGCAGGAAGGGCTTGTAGAGATCCTCGGTGATGGCGCTGGAGCAGACCAGCAGCTGGCAACTGAGGGTACTCATCACCGCCGCCAGGATGGCGGAGAGCAGCACGCCGGCAATCCAGGGGTTGAACAGGATCTTGGAGAGCTCGATGAAGACGCGCTCCGGGTTGGTGGTCACGCCGCCCGCCTGCTCGGTGAAGGTGGAGAAGTAGGAGAGGCCGAAGAAACCGATGGCCACGGCGCCGCCCAGGCAAAGCACCATCCAGGTCATGCTGATGCGACGGGCGCTGGCCATGGAGTGGTGGGAGTCCGCCGCCATGAAGCGCGCCAGGATGTGGGGCTGGCCGAAGTAGCCCAGGCCCCAGGCCATCAGGGAGATGATGGCGATGAAGTCCAGGTTCTTGAACATGTCGAGGTTGCTGGCGTTCTGCGCCGCCACCTGCACCATGGCGGTGTCGATGCCGCCCACGGCGATGATGACGAACACCGGGGTGAGGATGAGGGCGAAGATCATCAGGGTGGCCTGCACGGTATCGGTCCAGCTCACCGCGAGGAAGCCGCCGAAGAAGGTGTAGGTGATGGTGGCTGCGGCGCCGACCCAGAGGGCGGTGTCATAGCTCATGCCGAAGGTGCTCTCGAACAGGCGGGCACCGGCCACCACGCCGGAGGCGCAGTAGATGGTGAAGAACAGCAGGATCACCAGGGCGGAGAGGATGCGCAGCACCCGGCTCTTGTCCTCGAAGCGGTAGGTGAAGTAGTCCGGCAGGGTCAGGGCGTTGCGGTTCTTCTCGGTGTGAACCCGCAGCCGACCGGCCACCCAGCGCCAGTTGAAGTAGGCGCCGATGATGAGGCCGATGGCGATCCAGCTCTCGGAGATGCCGCCGATGAAGACGGCGCCTGGCAAGCCCATCAAGAGCCAGCCACTCATGTCGGAGGCACCGGCGGAGAGGGCGGTCACCCAGCTCCCCATCCGGCGGCCGCCGAGAATGTAGTCGTCAAAGTTACGGGTGGCGCGATAGGCGATGAAGCCGATCAACACCATCCCGAGGATGTACACCAGAAAGGTGATGAGCATGGGGGTGCTAGCTGTCATTCAAAACTCCGTTATGTGACGTCTGTGCCCGTTCTTGCGACGGACTCTTCCTTAAAAAAACCGGCCTAGAGTAATCAGCAGATCGCCGGACCACAACCACTTTTAACAAATAAAAAACACATGGAAAACGTTTAACACCTAACCAAGCAACCACTCAATTGCAATAAGGCCGGATTTTATCCCGCTCTGCCAAGGGTTTACCCTGATGATCCCCTCCCCCGCGCCATAAAAAAGCCCCGACAGTGGCCGGGGCTCGGGATACCGACGGGCGGGATCAGCGGTTGATGGCGATGGGCATGCCGCTGCGCTGCTCCAGGGCTTGCTTGACCAGCTGGGAGTCGCTGTCCGCGTGGGCGATGAAGCGGGTCACGGCGGTGGACATGGGCAGCGGGGCCGGCAGGCTGGAGTTGAACTCCTCCTGGTTGCGGGAGAGGGGCTGGTGCACTTCCAGGTAGCGGCGGCCATCCGGCTCGACAGAGGCCTTGATGGGCTGGTTCACGAACTGGACGCGGGTACCGACCGGGACCTGCTTGAACAGGTATTCGATGTCGTCGTTGCGCAGACGCACGCAGCCGTGGCTCACCCGCAGGCCGATGCCGAACTGGGCGTTGGTGCCGTGGATGGCGTACATCTTGCCGATGTAGAGCGCGAACAGCCCCATGGGGTTGTCCGGACCGGCCGGCCAGACCGCGGGCAGGGTCTCGCCACGGGCGGCGTACTCGGCGTGCATCTTCGCGGTCGGGGTCCAGGTCGGGCCCGCCTTCTTGCGCTGCACGCTGGTCACCCAGTCTTCCGGGGTGTCGGTGCCGAGCTGGCCGATGCCAATCGGCAGCACTTCCACCACCTTCTTGCCTTTGGGGTAGTAGTAGAGGCGCATCTCGGCGACGTTCAGCACGATGCCTTCACGGGGGGCATCCGGCAGGATCAGCTGATGCGGCACCACCAGCTTCTCGCCCGCCTGCAGCAGC
Source organism: Aeromonas sp. PrichA-15 (assembly GCF_017939245.1). Classification (NCBI taxonomy): domain Bacteria; kingdom Pseudomonadati; phylum Pseudomonadota; class Gammaproteobacteria; order Aeromonadales; family Aeromonadaceae; genus Aeromonas; species Aeromonas sp. PrichA-15. The sequence goes on from NZ_JAGKRH010000075.1 coordinate 2,655, forward strand.
AGGGGGTCTGCCTTGGGGTTGGCTTCCAGCATGTTGGTCAAGCCGAGCTGGAATCTGGCCGCTGCCGCTTCCAGGGGTTGGCCCGCCTCTTCCGGGGACACCACGTAGTCCAGGTTCTCCCCCACCAGGCGGCTGTTGGCTGCGGGCAGGGCATATTCGATGGCGAGGGCGGGCATGGCGGCCAGGATCAGGGAGCAGCACAGTGCGGCCGCCGTGTTGTGGAGGAGCTTCATAACTTTCCTGTGATAAAGGGGGTGGTTCAGCACTCTGGCCAGCGCGGAGGCGACGGGCGCGCCCGGGGCGAAGAGAAGGCCGCCATTTTTCTCCTCTGCCATGCAAATTTCAACCGCCACGTGCTGACGGGTCGGTGATTAAATACGGTGCCGCGCTGCGCCGCGGCACCTTGTCATAAGCGGGATCAGCCGTTTTTCCAACTGTGCATGTCATAACCGGTTGGCGACTGATGAAAACGCAGATGGAATTGCTCAATTATCGCAAATATGTGGTCGAAAATATCAGCCTGTATCCCTTCATACTCGGCCCAGGCGGTGGTCGCCGTGAAGCAGTAGATCTCCAGCGGCAGGCCGTCCGTGGTCGGTGCCAACTGGCGCACCATCAGGGTCATGTCCTTGCGAATGCCCGCATGAGCCCGCAGGTAGGCGTCCAGATAGGCGCGCAGGGTGCCGAGGTTGGTGAGGTGGCGACCATTGATGGGGCAGCTGATGGCATCGCTGAGCTGCTGGTTGTAGCTGCTGAGCTCCTGCTCCTTGCGGCTGAGGTAGGGCGCCAGCAACCTGGCCTGCTTGAGCTGCAACTGCTCCTGCGAGGTGAGGAAGCGCACGCTGGTCATGTCAATGTTGACGCTGCGCTTGATGCGGCGCCCGCCGGATTCGGTCATCCCCTGCCAGTTCTTGAAGGAGTCGGAGATGAGGGCATAGGTAGGGATGGTGGTGATGGTCTTGTCCCAGTTCGACACCTTGACCGTGGTGAGGCCGATGTCGGTCACCTCGCCGTCCGCCCCGTACTTGTCCATCTGCAACCAGTCACCGACGCTCAGCATGCGGTTGGCGGAGAGCTGGATACCCGCCACCAGGCCGAGGATGGGGTCCTTGAACACCAGCATCAGGACCGCGGTCATGGCCCCCAGGCCGCTGAACAGGAAGAGGGGCGACTTGCCGAGCAGCAGGGCGATCATCAGGATGCCCACCAGGATGCTGGCCACCAGTTTCACCCCCTGGAAGATGCCGCGCAGGGGCAGATCCCGCCCAAGCCGGGTATGCCGGCTCAGGGAGAGCAGGCAGTCGAGCAGGGCGAACAGGGCCAGCAGCAGGAACAGCAGGATCCAGAGCTGGGCCAGCAACTCGATAAGCGCCAGGCTCTCGGACGCTTTGGGCAGCCAGATCTCCGCCTGACCGAGCAGTACGGCGCCCTGGAACACGAAGGCGAGCCGGTAGAAGAGGCGCTGCTGCAACTGGGGCGGCAGCCACATCTGCTTGGTCTTGCCAAGCAGCCCCACCAGGCGCACCAGCAGGATGCGGTGCAGCACCAGGTGCAGCACCATGGCGGTCAGCACGATGAACCCCAGGGCAATCACCAGGGCCATCATGGGGGTCACATCGACCCCCAGGCCTGACAACCAGTTGAAAAACATCTCTTTCATCGTTACCTCCGCAATATCACACAGCGGTCAGGGTACGCATCTGGTCCCCCATGTCAAATGACAGGCCGATCACTATTGCCGAAACGACAACGCCCGGCAGGGGCCGGGCGTTGTCGTCACCAGAGGGTGCCTTAGCCGACCAGGCTCAGGGCATCACGGGCGATCACCAGCTCTTCGTTGGTGGGCATCACCAGGGCCAGACGGCTGCCTTCGACGGTGATGGGGCCTTCACCGCCCAGTACGGCTGCGTTGTTGGCCTCCTTGTCGATCTTGAAGCCGAGCAGGGCCAGTCGGGCCAGCACCATCTCGCGCACCATGGCGGCGTTCTCGCCGATGCCGCCGGTGAACACCAGGGCGTCCAGGCGACCATCCATGGCGGCAGCATAGGCACCGACGTACTTGGCAACGCGATAGGTGAAGACATCCAGCGCCCGCTTGGCACCGGCATCGATAGCGTAGTTGGTGGTGACGTAACGGCAGTCGCTGCTCTCCTCGGTCATGCCCAGCAGGCCGGATTCGCGGGTCAGCACCTGGTTGATCTTGTCCACGCTGTAATCCAGGTTGTCGTGCATGAAGAAGACGATGGCAGGGTCGATGTCACCGGAGCGAGTGCCCATCGCCAGCCCTTCCAGCGGGGTCAGCCCCATGGAGGTGTCGACGGACTCGCCGTTCTTGATGGCGCAGACGGAGGCACCGTTGCCCAGGTGGCAGTTGATGATGTTGAGCTCATGGAGCGGTTTGCCCAGCGCCTTGGCGGTCTCTTCGGCGATGAAGCGGTGGGAGGTGCCGTGGGCGCCGTAACGACGGATGCCGTTCTCGCGATAGAGCTTGTAGGGCAGCGCGTAGAGGTAGGCTTCCTCTGGCAGGGTCTGGTGGAAGGCGGTGTCGAACACGGCCACGTTCTTGTCGGCCAGGGCCGGGAACACCTTGAGGGCGGCACGGATGCCGATGAGGTGCGCCGGGTTGTGCAGGGGGGCGAACGGAATGGCGGCCTCGATGCCGGCAATCACGCCGTCATCGATGCGCACGGAGCGGGAGAACTGCTCACCGCCGTGCACGATGCGATGGCCGATGGCGACCAGCTGATCGGCCAAGGCGGGATCCTGGGGCAGGATGTGGCCCACGATGTGGTCGAGGGCTTCCTGGTGCGCAGCACCGGCGCCCAGCATGGCGTCGCCCTTGACCCCGTGGAGTTTCCATTTGATACGTGCGTCATCCAGATTGAAGCATTCGGCCAGGCCGGACAGCATGTCCTCGCCCGTTTCAGCGTCCATTACGGCAAATTTCAGGGAAGAGCTACCGCAGTTAAGGATCAATACCAACTTGCTCATGTTCTACATCTTCCTGTGCTTCGGCTTTACGCCGACAGTGTCGTGTCATCCAGCGATGGATGGGATTCCCCTGCCGGGGGCTTATGGTCGCAGGAGGGTGCGTCCAATTTTTCAAATCGTTGGGCGCAGACCGTTCGTCTGGCGCGCGCGTCGAATCAGCGATTCGCAACGGGCCTCTGTTGGCCCAATCACTCGGGACTCCAGGCCCCGGTTGCCACTCAGGCGCAGGTCAGCAGCGACTGGTGAACCTTGACGACCAGCTTCTTGACCGGACCTGGGGTCGTCAGGGTACAGAGGGGGCGATGCAGTTCTCCCGGCCAGAAGATGGCGAAGTCGCCGGGCTGCAACGCCAGATAACTGGTCTGCTCGTCATCGACGAACCAGAGATCGGGGTGAGGATGGTCAGCACCGTCCCGGCTGTAGGCGTGAGGGCCCACGCCGATCCACTCCTCGCCGCGCAGCAGCAGCTGGATGTCCAGATACTGCTCATGAAACTCGCCCCGGCGATCCGCCACCGGCTCTGTCAGATCCTCGCTCACCAGGCAGAACAGCGTGAGGCCGTCGACCTCCTGCTTGCCGAGGGGGGCGTGCAGCCAGCGTTCGACGCTTTGCACCACCTCGGCCACGATACGGTTCAGGGGGGCGGGCAAGGGGGTGCGTTGCAAGGTATCCAGACTGCCGGTGATCATGAGGTTCGCATCCTTAGGTATATCTGTGGTCTATCTTTGTGCACCAATGAAAAAGGACCATTAAAGGTCCTTTTATCGTCTCGTCTGCCATCCGTGCAGACGGGGGCGCTGTCGCTTCCAAGCCGATGGCGCCGAGTCACTGTTGCATACTCGTCCGCCCCTGCCAAGAGATACTCGCCCATTTACCCGATGATCGTACCAGTTGAAACAATATTATTCACTACCCAATCTCCCCCGACTTTGACCAGACGCAAAAACGGGAGCATCTGCTCCCGTATTTTTTCCATCACCCGCTCAAAAGCGGTGCCATTCAAACCTTGCCGGCGTTTTCCACCGGCTTGGCGTACATGGCGCGCCAGATGGCCTTGTGCTCTTGTGGCACCTCGGACTGACGAGTCAGGAAGGCACTCTGCTCTATGGTGCTGGCCTTGCCGGGCACATCCGCCGCGAGGTAGTTGCCTGGGAAGAGGCGATAGCTGCTCCAGATCGCCTTGTCGATGAGCGCCGCCAGCTCGTCTGGATCGCTGAAGCCCTCGGTGATGGGGGCGCCGAAGGAGACATGTACCCGCCCCTTCTGGCCGACGATGCCCGCGACGATACTCTCGATGTCCTCGAATTCGCCCTTCTCGTAGCTGCCGTTGACCGACTTCTCGTAGAGCTCGCGCGCCTTGGCCTTGTCGGTGGGATCCAGCTCGTAGCTGATGCTCACCGGCACGATGTTGAGGCTGCGCATGTAGTCGACGAACTCGATCTTCTGCTTCTTGCCGTCCACGTAGAACATCTTGAGGATGGCCGGATCCGTCTTGTCATCCCCGTCCTTGGCGCGCCCCTCCTTCTGGGCGATCCAGATGGAGTGCCCCTCATGCACCGACTGGCCGATGTAGGCCGACAGCTCGCCGAGGGCCTTCATCATCTCCCGCGGCCCCTTGGCGGAGCGCTTGACGATGAAGCTCTTGTTGAGCTTCATCAGCTCGGTGGCGCAGGGCTTGCGCAGCAGGTTGTCGCCGATGGCGATGCGCACGGTATCGAAACCATGGGTGTGCAGCCCCCAGTTGACGAACGCCGGATCCATGGCGATGTCCCTGTGGTTGGAGACGAACAGGTAGCCCTGCTCCTTCTTGAGGTGTTCGAGCCCGGAGAAGCTCACTCCCTGGGTGGAGGTGGCGATCATCCGGGTCATGTAGCGGGTCACCCCCATCTGTACCTGATGGATGGTGCTGACCTTGGCCCACTTGTGGCGCAGGAACTGGCGGATCAGCGGGCGAATGGCCCAGCCCAGCCAGCTCATCAGGGAACCGAAGCGGTATTTGGCGATGGCGCCGATAAACTCGTCATCCTGGATCAGCCGCTCGATGGCAGCCGGCACTTCTTCATCGCGATAGGGGCGAATGTCCGCGAATCTATCTACTTCTGTCACAATGTCTGCCTTGCATGTATGGAGTCGCGGCCTGCGTCTGCCGGCCGGGAAAATTCAGGGCGCAATTTTACACGCTTTTATCCCCAGGGGTATGAGAGGCGTACAGATAGTGCGATCTTGCAGTGAAAAAGCGATGGCGGTCACCCGCCAGCCCCCCTTTCGACAACGGCTCTGCTAGCCAGCGGGGTTGATGAGCGCGGTGAGGACGTGGTCCTCCCAGCGGCCGTTGATCATCAGATAGTCCCGAGCGTACCCCTCCTGCTCGAACCCCAGCCGTTCGAGGAGCGCGCCGCTTCGCAGGTTCGCGGGCATGTAGCTGGCCATGATGCGATGCAGGCCCCGCTCCCGGAACAGGTGATCGATGCCGGCGGCCACCACCTCCTGCATCAGGCCCTGCCCCTCGTGCTCCTTGTCGATGGCATAGCCCAGGTGGCACGCCTTGAACATACCCATCACAATGTTCGTGAAATTGCAGGTGGCGAGCACCCGCTCCCCCCTGGGATCGAGCGCTACCAGTTGCACGGCACTGCCCTCGAAATAGTGGCCGTAACCGTCGCGCAAGCGGGTCTGCCAGTGGGCCAGGGTGTAGAAGCTCTCCTCCCGCCTGGGCTCCCAGGGGGACAGGTGGGCGCGATTGCGCAGATAGAAATCCACCATCAGGCAGGCCCGCTCCGGGGTCAGCACGGTCAGCCGGGTACGGGGGGTGGCAATGTGGGGCAGCGTCGTCATCTCACCCTCAGGAGGTTGGAAGCGGACAGGAAGGTCATCAGAGATCCCTCAGCCTCAGCCACTCGTCCCGCAGCAGGCCGTAGTGCACATGATCCACCACCCTGTCCGCCAGCCGCTCCGCCCGCCGGGTCATCCCCTCCTGGGTCATTCCCAGCCGCTCGCACACGGCTCGGCTCGCCTCGTTCTCGAGGGCGGCGCTGATCTCCACCTTCTCCATCCCCATCTCCTCGAAGGCGTGATGGATCAGGGCCTGGCAGGCCCGGGTGATGATGCCGTGCCCCTGCCAGCGCTCCGCCAGCCAGTAGCCGATGGCCACCTTGCCGAGATCCTGATCGATCTGGTTGTAACCGATGACGCCGACCACCTCCCCCTGATACTCGATGGCCGTGGTCAGCCCCTCCCCCCGGGCAAACTTCTCGATGGCGTGGCGAATGAAGGTGGCGCTGTCGGCGGGCTGCTGGATGTGGGGCACCCAGGGCAGCCACTGGGAGAGGTAGTCGCGGTTGCGCTGGCAGAGGCGAAACAGCTCGCTGGCCATGTCGGGTTGCAGGAACAGGAGCGCCAGCTCGTCATCCAGTTGCCATGAAAACATCGCCACTCCTCCCCGGTTCCACTCCGGCCATCTGCCGTCATGGGAGCCAATGTAGTCAATCAATCCCTTGTTTGCCAAGGACTTTTCAACCGGCTTCCCCGCTGGCAACCCCCATATGGCGATCCCCATGCGGGCACCTTGACCCCAAGGTCATCAATCACCCCTCACAGCGGTTCAACACGCTGCCATTACCAGCATTTATGGATGATTGACGCTGTAAAAGTGAATCGTGCTACCTGTTTTCGCTGCCCTGTGACAAATGACAGGCCGTTATTTTCCCCCTTCCCACTAGTGTAAGAGCGCCGGGCAACGGACCCGGCGTGTAATCTTCATCGACTAAGGAAAGACGAGATGAACAAAGTCTATTTGGCCGTCATGCTGGCCTGCTGGGGAAGCGCCGCCATGGCGGCAGAACAGGTGGAAGTGAACCAGGTCTCCGACCTGACCGGTGCGGTGAGCGGCGCCGCCAAGATTGGCGCCCTTGGCGCCGGGGATGGCGAGTTTCGCAAGGTGCGGGCGGTGACGCTGCCCAATGGCCAGCAGCGGATACGCTATGAGCAGACCTGGCAGGGGATTCCGGTGTGGGGCCAGGTCCTGGTGGCCGATCAGGCGCTGGGGGGCCAGGTCAATCAGGTGTCCGGCACCATGCTGCGCAAGATCGATGCCGACCTGACGGGCCCGGCCGTTGCCCTCTCCGCCAGCGACGCCGCACGCCAGGCTCGCAGCGGTGCCAAGGGGAGCAACGAACAGGTCAAGCTGTTCGTGATGCAGGATGAGACCGGCCAGGCCAGACTGGTCTATCTGGTCTCCTGGCTCGCCGCCAGCAAGGAACCGAGCCGTCCCTTCGTGATGATCGACGCCCAGACCGGCAGCGAGCTCAAACGCTGGGAGGGGATCAACCACAAGGACGCTACCGGCCCGGGGGGCAACGTCAAGACAGGCAAGTATTTCTACGGCGCCGACTTTGGCCCCCTCCAGGTGGATGACAACTGCCGCATGACGGGGACCAACGTGGACACCCTCAACATGAATCACGGCACCACGGGGGGCACCATCCACCAGTTCACCTGCCCGGAGAACACGGTCAAGGAGATCAACGGTGCCTATTCCCCTCTCAACGATGCCCACTACTTCGGCAACGTGGTGTTCGACATGTACCGCAACTGGTACAACACGGCGCCGCTGAGCTTCAAGCTCAAGATGCGGGTGCACTACAGCCGCAACTACGAGAACGCCTTCTGGGACGGCAGCCAGATGACCTTCGGCGACGGGGCCACCACCTTCTATCCGCTGGTGAGCCTGGATGTGGCGGCCCACGAGGTGAGCCATGGCTTCACCGAGCAGAACTCAGGACTGGTCTACTCCGGTCAGTCCGGCGGCATCAACGAGGCCTTCTCCGACATGGCGGGGGAAGCGGCCGAATACTACATGAAGGGCAGCAACGACTGGCTGGTGGGGGCCCAGATCTTCAAGGGCAACGGCTCCTTGCGCTACTTCGAGGACCCGGCCCGGGACGGCAAGTCCATCGGCCACGCCAGCGATTACTATGACGGCATCGACGTGCACCACAGTTCCGGGGTCTACAACCGCGCCTTCTACCTGCTGGCCAACACCAGCGGCTGGCAAACCCGCAAGGCGTTCGAGGTGTTCGTGCTGGCCAACCGCCTCTACTGGGGCCCCAACACCACCTTCGATCAGGGGGCGTGCGGGGTGACCAGGGCCGCCACGGATCTCGGCTACAGCGTGAGCGACGTGGCAGCCGCCTTCACCGCCGTCGGGGTCAATGCCACCTGCGGCGGCACCACGCCCCAACCGGGCAGCGTGCTGCAAAACGGGGTACCGGTGAGCAATCTCACCGCCGACAAGGGGGGCAAGCTGAACTTCACCGTCGAGGTGCCCGCCGGCAGAAGCCAGCTGGTGGTGACCAGCAGCGGCGGCAGCGGGGATGCGGATCTCTACGTGAAGTTCGGCAGCGCGCCGACCGCCAGCAGCTATGACTGCCGCCCCTACAAGAGCGGCAATGCCGAAACCTGTACCCTGAACGCCCCCAAGGCGGGGACCTGGCACGTGCAGCTGAGCGGGTTCAGCGCCTTCTCCGGCGTCACCCTCAAGGCCAGCTACTGAGTCTGAGCGGGCATCAAGGGGAATTAGCGAAGAGCGCCGGCCTGGTCCGGCGCTTTTTTATGTCCGCTTGCCCGACCAGCGCCGGGCCAGGGTACGGGCCGCCTCCAGCACCCGCTCCTTGGCGGGATTGGGGCGCTTGCCGCTGCGCCAGGCCATCATCACATCCCAGTGATCCGGTGGCAGATCCACCACGTCCAGCTTCACCAGGCGACCGAACTCCAGATCCCGGGTGATGGCGAGCGCCGGCATCAGGGTGATGAAGCCGTGCTCCAGCGCCAGCTCCCGCGCCGCACTCGCTGGCTGGATGGCGTGCAGCGGGCTCGCCACCTGGCGCAGCAAACGCAACTGCAGGATCAGCTCGTCGCAGCCCGTCCCCCACTGCTGGGGCGCCAGCCGCTCGTTGGCAATGTCCTGCAGGGTCAGCCCTTGCCGCCCGGCCAGCGGGTGGGTGGCGCAGGCCACGGCGATGATCGGGGAACGGTAAAGCAGTTCGAGCTGGATGCCCGCGATGGCAGGGCACTTGAGAATGAAGCCCACGTCGGTCTCGCCGGTCAGCAACTCCTGCATGATGATGCCAGAGTGATCCGTGTTGCAGCGGATCTCGAAGGTCTCGTCCACCAGGGCCAGCAGCAGGGGGCCGAACACCGCCGTGGTCAGGGAGGGGAGGCAGGAAAGCCGGATCCGCGGCAATGCAGGCGCCCCCTGCATCGCCAGCCGCCCCCCTTCCAGTGCGCTCAGGGCCGCAGTCGCGGCAGGCAGAAACTGCTCGCAGGCCGGGGTCGGGGTGGCCCCCCGACGATGGCGACGGAACAGGGACTGACCCAGCTCCTGCTCCAGCACGGCAATGCGCTGGCTCACCATGGGTTGTGACCAGCCGCGAATGGCGGCCACCTTGCTGAAGCTGCCACGGTTGGCCACATCCAGCAGCAGTTGCAAATCGTCGAGGGTCATAGCCATAACCAAATCCAATATGAAATATAGCCAGTTGTCGGCTACCACTATATCTGGAGCCCCACCAGAATAGCAGCATCAATCGTCATGAATCGGCTGAACGCCACCGAGCCAGGGAGTTGTCATCCTCCTTGGCTCTGTTTGGTGACGGCGCCGTTCGGGCAAGAAAGACAACAATATCAGCGAAGCAAACAGAGGTATCAGGGTCATGGTGGATCGGGCGAGGCGGTTGGGGCGGTGGTTCTTGGCATTGGATTCCCTGCTGGTGATCCTAGGCTTCTTCGTGGTGATGCCCATGATCAGCCTGCGCTTCGTCGACCAACTGGGCTGGGCCGCCGGTGTGGTCGGACTGGCACTGGGGCTGCGTCAGCTTACCCAGCAAGGGCTGGGGGTCTTTGGCGGCTCCCTCGCCGACAAGTTCGGGGCGCGCCCCCTCATCGTCTGCGGCATGCTGCTGCGGGCGCTGGGGTTTGCCAGCCTGGCCTATGCCCAGAGCGGATTGGAGCTGATCCTCTCCTGCATCATCTCGGGGCTGGGTGGCTGCCTGTTCGATCCCCCCCGCGCCGCTCTGGTGATCAAGTTCACCCGGCCACGGGAGCGGGGTCGCTACATCTCCCTGCTGATGATGCTGGAGAGCGCCGGCGCCGTGGTGGGAGCCCTGCTCGGCAGCTGGCTGCTCAACTTCGATTTTGAATATGTCTGCCTGCTGGGTGCCGGCCTGTTCGTCTGCGCCGCCCTGTGCAACCTGCTGATCCTGCCCCCCTACAAGCTTTCGGTGCGTCCGACGCCGATCCGGGACGGCCTCGGCCAGGTGCTGGCGGACAAGGCCTTCTGCCGACTGGTGCTGATCTTGAGCGGCTACTACGCGCTCTGGGTGCAGGTCATGCTGATCTTCCCCATCCTGGTCAAACAGATGGCAGGCAGCACCACAGCGGTGGGCTGGATGTACACCCTGGAGACGGCCATCTCCCTGGCCCTGCTCTACCCCCTTGCCCGGTTCGGCGAGCGCCACTTCAAGCTGGAGAACCGCCTGATGGCGGGGGTGCTGCTGATGACCACGGGGATCGGGCTGGTGGCCTTTGCCACCACCTTGCCCGCCGTCTTCCTGCTGCTCGCCTGCTTCTATCTCGGCATCGTCATCGCCGAGCCGGCGCGGGAAACCCTGATGACCAAGCTGGCACAACCGGGGGCGCGGGGCAGCTACATGGGCTTCAGCCGACTGGGACTGGCGCTCGGAGGTATGACGGGTTACGTGGGGGGCGGCGCCCTGCACGACTACGCCATGGCCCAGGGGCAACCCTGGTTGCCCTGGCTGGTGCTCGGTACCGTCGGTGTCACCACCTTGCTGCTGCTGGCCAACTGCTTCCAGCGCGGCTCCCGCCTGGCAGGAGTCAACGCCTGATCCTCTGGCAATCATCCCGTCTACCCCGGGCGCCCTTCTCTTGAAGGGCGCCCTTTTTTCACCTTCATCTTGCATTGCCCTCCCCCTCGTCTGCGCCCATCCACCCAAAAATCCCCCCATAAAAAAAGCGGCAGATTGCTCTGCCGCTTTTGTCCAGCCCGCTTGGCTGTTACTTGTTGATATCCAACATGTTGTTTTGCAACATGAAATCGATCACCTGGTTGGCAGTCGTCCCTGAACCGCCCGTCAGGGAGTCGAAGGTGTGGTTCATCAGCACTATCTCCTGAGTCACCGGCGCCGCACTGCTCTCCTTGACCTGCAGGTGCACCCCTTCGCTGTCCTGGAACACCGAGAGCAGGCTCTTCAAGGAGCTCTCGCTCTTGCTGCCATCACTGTCGAGCAAGTCGCTCAGATCCAGCTTGTCCCCTTCCGACTTGCTGAAATCGACGATGTAGTCCTTGGCCACCTTGCCAGCCTCGGTATCCCCCTTCAGCCAGGTGAAGGTATCGGCACCTGCATCCCCCATGAGGATGTCGTTGCCGGCCCCCCCGATCAGGATGTCGTTGCCCAGTCCGCCGCTCAAGATGTCGTTGCCGGTACCGCCATAGAGGGTGTCGTTGCCACTGCCACCATAGAGGCGATCGTTGCCGCTCTCCCCATAGAGGGTGTCGTTGCCGCTACCACCGAACAGGGTGTCGTTGCCGGCACCGCCGTACAGGAAGTCATCGCCCCCCTGACCGAACAGGATGTCATTGCCATCACCGCCGAGGAGGGTGTCACCCTTGTCATTGGCCGACGACTGATCGAACTCGCTGGCATGATCCGTGATGTAGGCGTGCACCTGGGCATCGGTCACCGAGCCTGCACTCAGCTTACCGGCCACATACTGCTTGATGGCCGCGTAGCCTTCACCGTTGATGCCGGCGAAGTGGATGGCATCCCCGAACAGGATGTCGTCACCGGCACCGCCGTCGATCCGGTCGCGGCCCGGCAGGTTGTTCACCGAGGTACCCAGGATGGCGTTGGCCAGGTCGCTGGCGTTGACACCGGTCATGATGACGCCGTCAGAGTCGTAGGACTTGAGATCGTTGTAGGAGATGTTGGCCCCCAGTCCGATCGCCTCCACCGTGACCCCCATGCCCGTCAGCAAGCCAAAGCCGGCAACCGAGTTCGTAATCGTAGTATTGGTGGTATTACGGCCATCACCATCCAATGTCGAGTAGGTATAACCACCCAGACCATCAGGGCGCATATAGCCGATCTTGGTTGAATCCCCCTTGGTATCAACTTTATAAACCGCCCCTTGAGCATCGATAATGGTATATCCGCTGCTCTTGTAGACTTGGCCGGGAACATAGCCGTTCTGCAACAGCTGACTGAGATAGACATCACGAGAATCATTCGGATAGTCATCGATCAGCGGATTGCTGCCCTCACTACTGAGATAGTAAGTCGGCTTACCATCGGTAATGAAGTAGGTCAGGTTCTTGGCATTGGTATTACCCTGTACGGTCGAGCTGTTGAACCAGTTGGCCGTGGTCTTGAACACATCCTCGTAGTTGGTACCACCGCCGCTGTTGGTGCTGCCATCCATGCTGTCGAGAATGGCTTGTAGCTGGCTCAGAGCGTTGCTGTCCTTCAGGTTCACGCTGACCGACTTGTTGGCCATGGTGTCGAAGTCCACCAGGAAGATGTTGACCTTCCCGGCCCCATCGGTGCCGGCGCTCGCCTTGAGGCTGGAGAACACCTGAGCCAGCTGGCTCTTGATGGTATTCATGGCGCTGGTGCCGATACTGCCCGAGCTGTCGACCATAAAGGCGATGTTGTAGTTCTGGCCCGGCAGTACCACGCTGCCATCCAGATCCCCGACCACGATATTGTGCTCGTTGCCATAGGTGCGGTTCTGATCGCCCGGCTCCCCTTCGGTAGAGAGGAAGTAGCTCATGCGGATCGAATCCTGATCCGATGCACTGCTGGTCTGATCGGTCGCCACTTCCTTGGCGATGGCTTCTACCTTGAGGTCGAACTGGCCGGCACTGCTGCCCGGTACCCGCAGGGTCAGACCGGTCAGCTTGACGTCCAGCGCGCTCTGGTTCCACAGACCGGTCAGCGTCAGCTTGCCATCGGCCCCCACGGTGCCGAGCACGGTGGAGCCTTGATAGAGGGTCGACCCCGTCGGCATGCCGGTCAGCACCAGGCTGTCGAACTGCTCGCTGCCATCCCGGTCGGTCAGGGAAGCGCTGATCTCGAGCGGGTAATCCACCACGCTCGGCTGTACCGCCGTCAGGGTGCCGTCGGTCTGGTTGAACTGGTAGATGCCGTCATCAAACTGCACCAGCTCGATGTCGTAGAGCGACTTGCTGATGGTGACGCCGTTCTCCTTCACCAGGAAGTTGAAACCGCCGTCACTTCTGCGCTCGATGACATAGTTGGCACGCGAGCCCATCAGGACGGCCAGGTCAGTCCCGGTACCGCCAAACAGGGTGTCGCCACCCAGTCCGGCCACCAGGATGTCGTTGCCGGTGCCGCCGTCGAGGGTATCGCCGGAGGTGGAGTTACCGCCGACCAATACATCATTGCCCGCGCCGCCGACGAAGTAATCGCCACCCCCCTTCACGCTGACGATGTAGTCGTTGCCGCTGGTCCCCACCACGCTGTCCTGGGTCGTGGTGCTGTCGGTAAAGCTGCTGCTGATGCCAAAGTTGCCCTTGTTGAAGTTGCCGCTCTGGAACGCCCCGGTGGAGATGCCGGACGACGGGTACTGGGTATAAAGCGGGACGCCGTTACCCGTCAGGCTGATGTCGACCACCGGCTTGTCCGCGACCGCCGTGATATCGATCACCAGCTTGCCGCTGTTGCTCAGGTTGGCGCCGTCGCTGATCTGGTAACCAAAGCTGGCGTAATCGCCCTGCAGGTTGCCGGTCACGAGGCCATTGCCGTTGCTGGCATTGGTGCTCGACTCGTTGAGGCCTGGCACGAAGCGCAGGTGGCCGCTGTCGATATCGGCGTAGGAGACAAGATCCCCCACCTTCACCGCAATCCACTGGCCGGCTGCGTTCAGGTACTCCAGCTTGCCGTTCAGCGGCAGGCTGTTGATCTGCACGCTCAGGTCAGAAGCGGCCTGATCATCGCTGGCACCAAACTGGGCCCAGGTCAGGACCTGGGGCTGATCTTCGGCACCGGCGCTGTGGCCGCCAGCCGCCGTCGGCGCCCGATCATTGTCCACTATGGTACCGGTCCCGCTCTGACCACCGATGGTCACCGAGAGGGTCTCGTTCGTCTCGACCAGACGATCGTTCACCGTCGGGATGGTCACCGTGAAGTCTGTCACGCCCGCCGGTACCGTGATCTTGCCGGTGGTGCTGTTGTAGGTCACGCCGTTGCTGAACTGGGCATTGCCCCAGTCCTGGTTGGAGGCGGGGTTGTTGCCCGATCCGCGAATGGCGAAATCGTATTCGGTCGCTTCCTGGGTCGCATCGGACAAGGTGACCTTGTGCAACAGGTTGCCCCCTTCAGTCACGCTCTCGCTGGAGACACCCTGAACCAGCGGCGTGAAGAGAGGCTTGGTGGCGAAGGAGCCAATGCTGGCGTCACCGTCACCATCCACCACCCGGATCTGGAAGTCGATGTCACCATCACCCAGGGGTTTGGACATGCGCTGGTACTGGAAGAACTCCCACTTGCCGGTGGCTGGCGTGAACTCCAGCTTGAAGACGAGGTTGCCGCCCGCATCCTTCCCGAGCAGGGTATTGGCCCCGCTGGCGGTGATGGCGATGGCTGAGCCGGAAGCCGTCCGCAGACCATTCTCGAAGGTCGCCGGGTCCAGCACCAGCCCGATGGAGCCCTTGCCGTCCGCCCCCCACTGCGGGGTCACGGTGCCGGAACCATAGGCGATGGCCTGCGCCGTGTTGGCACCGAGGAACTCGATGCTCTGTACGGTGAAGTCGCTGTTGTCGGAGGTATTGGTGTTGCCGTTGTTGGTCGCCTTGATCACCATGGTATCGAAGCCACCCTGCTGCACCTGGAAGTTCTGGTTGAACTCCCCACCCGATGCGTTGGAGTTGAATACCAGAGTGCTGATCAGAACACCACCGCGATAGAACTCCACGACCCCGCTCTCCAGCTCGCCGCCAAACATCTTACTGAACTTGATGTTGGCGCCGTAGGCAACCTTGCCCGCATCCAGCCTGACGATCAGCTGCTCGGAGGCGGACGATCCGTCAGCAAAGTGACGGAAGTCAATCTCGTTGGCGAGGTTGTGGTAAGGCGCAGCACCGCTGGCTACCCCCAGCCCCGAGCTGGAGCCGTTGACATCCGCCGTTACCAGTGAGGAATCGGTTGCCGACTTGAAGCCCAGGGCGCTGATGGTAAAGCCCGCCATGTTCAGGGTGCTCTGGTTGCCACTGTACTTGGTCAGGTCGAAGAGCCCGGTCAGCACATTCGGAATATCGGTCTTCACCACGGAAACGGCATCACTGTTGCCAGCAATGGGGGAGTCGTCCTCGACGCTGACATCCAGCTTGCCCTTGGAGACGCCGCTGCCATCGGAGACCTCCACGTCCAGCTGGAACGACAACTTGTCTTCCGAGGTCGTATCCCCGTGGTCGAGGGGGCCCTTGAGGGTCACGTCATAGGTCCACTCTCCCTTGCCGCTGGCATTGGGTGCCGTCAGCTTGACCTCAACCACCGCCTTGTAATCGGCGCCGCCAATCGCCCCCGTGTAGCCGACCAGCGTCTTGCTGCCCGCATCCCAGCTCCACTGGACCTTGGCCCCACCGGACGTCAGCCCGGCCGGTCCGTTCAGGGAGATGCTGAGCGTGCTGCTGTCGATGTCGCCCACCGAGAGGGTACCGGACGCCTTGATGGCATTGGTGGTATCCGGGTTGCCGACCGTGTCGGCAATACCGTTTGCCAGACCCTCTTCGGAGACGACAGCCCCATTGGAGATGGTCAGCGTCGGCAGATCGTTGACCGCATCCACCTTGATGGTCACGGTTGCGGGACTCGCATCCACGGCGCCATCGTTGTCTACCGCCGCATAGTTGAAGGTGGTGTTGCCGTTCCAGTTCGCATTCGGAGTAAAGGTGAGCTTGCCGGCGTCCACCACCGCAATGCTCTGATCCACCGTCACAGCCACCCCGTTCAGATAGAGGATGCCGTTGGCAGGCAAGCTCTTGATGGTGAAACTCACCACGTTGCCATCGATGTCGCTGCCACTGAGGGTCGGAATGGCGATGCTGGCGGCATCTTCCTGACCGTTTGCCTGCTTGTTCGCAGTCTCCGGCGCTTCATTCAGGATCTGCGCGTTGTCGCTGCCCGGCAGGGAGACGTTGCCCGCCTTGTCGGTCTGGGTCGCCGTCACCGTCAACGACTTGCCGTTGGCCGGGGTCGTCTCCGTCCAGCTGATGGTGCCATTCTGATAGCCGTAGCTCTTGCCATTGCTTGCCAGCAGGGTGCCATCGGCCTTGAGCGTCAACTGGACAGTGCTGTTCACCCCACCATTGTTGATGGTCAGCGTCACCTTGCCGCCCGCAACCAGGTCTGCGTGATTGATCCCGGCGCGTACCTGGATCTGATCATTGCCAATCTCGGCCTTGGTCAGCATCTGGTCGTTGTTGGCATCATCCACGATAACCACGGTCGGTGCCGCAGTGGCGGTGGTGTCGCCCATGGTGGCGCTGTCGCTGCCCGGCAGCGAGACGTTGCCCGCCGCGTCCACGATGGTGGCGGTCACGGTCAGCGTCACCCCGTCCGCCGGACGGTCAAACTCGTAACCCACCTTGCCCGCCGTGATGTCGGC
>NZ_JAGKRH010000396.1:0-347 GCF_017939245.1 Aeromonas sp. PrichA-15
CCCGCGCAAGCGCAGCGAATGATCGACATCACGCCGGGCATGACCTTTGACGACCTGCGCCCCGGCGAGGATGTCGGGGTTATCCAGTCCAACCGGCCAAACACCGCTCTGAACGTCTGGCGATCGGGTCAGCTGCGCTCATCCTGTGCTGGCACCCGCAGCCAGTATTCGAGCGTGGCCCGCGACTATGACGGCACCTATTCCGCCCAGCGCCAGGAGCTGGTTGAGGGGTGGGAAGGCTTTGCCGTGCTGCAGGATGAGTTTGTGGCCAACTGGTCGCGCCCTGTTTATCGGGATTGGTTGCTGGCCGAAACCCTGCGCAGCAAAGACCCGCTCAAGCTGCCTCC
>NZ_JAGKRH010000076.1:0-35507 GCF_017939245.1 Aeromonas sp. PrichA-15
CGGAGGTTGGCGGAGTTGCGGGGCTGCATAGGCGTCATGTTCATAGAAAAACGCCCCAGGCCATCGAGACCCAGGGCGGTGAAGATATCAAAGACCCGTTTTCCGGTAAATCGCAATGCGGCTCCGCTTAAGTGAACAGCATTGCGGGTTCATCCCGGGCTTTTTTTGTGCGCTTTTCATCCATCGACCTAGAGGCGGCGCAGGCACCACATGAAGTAAGCACCCCCTAACAGGGTGGAGACCAGACCGACGGGCACCTCCTGGGGAAAGAGGATCTGCTGGCCGATCCAGTCCGCCGACACCATCAGCAAAGCGCCACAGCCTGCAGCGCCGAGCAGGTGCCAGCGCGCCCTCACCAGCCCCATCAATCTGGCCAGGTGCGGCGCCAGCAGACCAGCAAAGGAGAGCGGACCTATCACCATGGTGGCACTGGCGGTGAGCACGGCCACCAGCAGCAGGATGGTGAGCTGGGCACGGCCGAGATGGATCCCCAGAGCCGTCGCTACCGCCGGCCCCATGGGCATAAGATCGAGCCAGCGGCTCACCAGCAGGCAGGCTGCCAGCATCAGCAGCGCCAACACCACCAGGGCAAGGGCCACCGGCTGGGTGACGTAATAGGTGGAGCCGGACATCCAGGAGAGCAGTTGCTGCACCCGCAGGTCACCGTTGGCCAGGGCGATGGCCTGCAACGGCTCGAACAGCGCCGTGATGGCGATGCCAGACAGCAGTATCCGCTCCGGCTGGAAGCCGTTGCGCCGGTTGATAAGCACCAGCAGCAGCAGGCAGGCGAAGGCGCCCACCAGCCCCCCCAGCAGCATCATGGGCAGCGGCAAGGCGGGCAGCAACAGGGCCGCCGCAATCACCCCCATGAAGGTGCCACCGCTCACCCCCAGCAGTTCGGGGCTCGCCATGGGGTTGTTGCTGACTCGCTGCAACAAGGTGCCAGCCAGCGCCAGCAACACGCCTGCGGCACCCGCTGCCAGGGTGCGCGGCAAGCGCCACTCCAGCTGGGCCTGCCACCGCAGCCAGCTCGGCCAGCCCCAGCCGCCCATCCCCTGCCCAAACAACAGGGAGGCGATCACCGCCGCAGCCAGCCCCAACACCATCAGGCCGACAAGGCGAGTCGGCGCCGGATGGCGGGCCAACTGCAGGGAGGAGTTCGCCTTAGGCGCACTCTGCTTGATACCAAGACGCGGGATCAGCCAGAGCAGCAGCGGCGCCCCCAACAGGGCTGTCATAGCGCCGGTCGGGATCAGCACAGGCCAGAACCGGCTCAGGGTCTGCAGCAGCAGATCGGTGGCCGCCAGCAACAGGGCGCCGAGGATGGGTGCCCACAGCAGCCGCTGGGCCAGTTTTCTGACCCCCAACAACCGCACCATGGCGGGCGCCGCCAGCCCGATAAAACCGATCAGCCCCACCACGCTCACCACGCAGGCGGTGACGAACACGGCGAGACCCAGACCAGCCAGGCGCAGATGCTTGAGGGAGACCCCCAGGCTGCTTGCGCTGGCATCGTCCAGCTCCAGCACAGCCAGCGGGCGCACCAGCACCGCCGCCAGCATCGCGGCCAGCAGCAACCGTGGCAGCAGATAGCCGACGCCGCTCCAGCTGTTCTGGGCCAGAGATCCGCTCCCCCACACCAGCAACCCTTTGAGCTCCTCCTGGAAGAACAGCAGCAATCCCATGCTGATGGCGGCCAGATAGAGGTTTATCACCAGCCCTGCAAAGACGATGACCACGGGATTGAGCTGGCGGCGCCAGGCCAGGGCGAAGACCAGCCCCATGGCCAGGCTTCCCCCGGCCATGGCGATCCACTCCCGCCCGATCAGCAGCCAGGAGGGGGCGAGCAGGGTCACCATCATCAGCGCCAGCTGGGCGCCGGAGGCCACCCCCAGGGTGGTGGGCGAGGCCAGGGGATTGCGCAGCACCTGCTGCATCAGGGTACCGGCGAGCCCGAGGGCGGCACCGGCCAGCAGGCAGATGGCTAGGCGCGGCAGCCAGCTGAAATGAACCACCGCCTGGCGGGCATCGGTCAGATCCGGCGACAACAGGGTCGCCAGCCAACGCGCCACCGGCAACTGACCGGCCAGCTCCCAACCGGCGAGCGCCAGCGTGAGCCCCAGCAGCAGGCTGACAGGTAGTCGCAGCTGCGACGGAAAAATCTGGTTCATTGCAGCCCCTCCCCGCTTTGCCCATCCCTCTGCAGCGCAGTACTGAGCTGCACGGCAAAGCGGCGCGCCGCCAGCACGCCGCCAAAACTCCACACCGCAGGCAGATGCAGCACGGCCGCCGCCCTCACCTGTGGTAGCTGCTGCCACAGACCGGGCTCCTGTAGCCGCTCGCTCACCCCGACCGGGATCGGATCGACCACCACCAGCTGCGCTTGCGGCAGCGCCATCAACTGCTCCAGACTGGCCACGGCAAAGCCCCAAGCATTGGTTTCCCCCTGCCAGCCATTGCGCAGGCCAAGCCGCTGCATCACTGCCTCGAACAGGCTGCCACGGCCAAACACCCGCACATGGCGCTCATCAATGAATTGCACCACCAGCAAGGGGGGCAGATCGGCGGGCTGCGCCACCTGCATCTGTGCCAGATCCAGCTCCAGTGCGGCGAGCTGGCGTTCGGCCTCCGCCTCTTTGTTGACCAGGGCGGCTATGGTCAGGGTCGCTTCCCGCAGTCGCTGCCACAGATCGGTGCCCGGTTCATACAGGGCGATGGAGTGCACCGGCGCGATGCGGGAGAGGGTCGGCGCCAGGGGGGCCGCCAGCGGCGAGATGAGAACAAGATCCGGTTTGAGCTCCGCCAGCAGTTCCCGGTTGGGTTGGGCACGCAGCCCGATATCGATCACCCCGGCAGGAAGCTGGGGTTCACCGACCCAGGCGCGATAGGGGGCCACATCCCCCACCGCCATCGGGGTGACCCCCAGGGCCAGCAGGGTCTCGGCTATGGTCCAGTCCACTGTGGCGATGCGGGGCGTGGCGCTGGTGGCGTCGGTGGCGGTGACAAGCTGCCCGGCCTCCCCTGCCAGGGGCAGCAGCAGACTGAGCAGACAGGGCGCCATCTTCAATAAACGGTTCAAGAGCGGCCCCCGGTCAGACGATGGCGATGGCGTGGTCATGGGCCGGATGGCGAATGACCTCCATGGGGATGCCATAGATGGCGTTCAGGGTCTCCCCTGTCATGATCTGTTCGGGCTCGCCGTGGGTCAGCAGACGGCCGGAGTGCAGCGCCACCAGCCGATCGCAGAAACGGGAGGCCATGTTGATGTCGTGAATGACGATGATGACCCCGAGGTTGAGCTGGCGGCTGAGCTGCTTGACGAGCGTGAGCACCTCCACCTGATGGGCCACGTCCAGGGCGGCCAGCGGCTCGTCCAGCAGGATGAAACGGCTCTCCTGAGCCAGCAGCATGGCGAGCCAGACTCGCCCCCGCTCACCGCCGGAGAGGGTATCCACCAGCCGATCGGCAAAGCGTTCGGTGTGGGTCAGGGCGATGGCACGCTCCACCTGACGGTGATCTTCCGCTCCCATCCGGCCCAGCAGTCCGCGCCAGGGGTAGCGCCCCATCTCCACCAGTTCGCGGCCGAGCAGGTTTTCGGCACTCGGCAGGTGCTGGGGCAGATAGGCCACCTGACGGGCAAACTCCCGGTTGCCCCAGGCAGACAACGGCTGGTCATCGAACAGGATCTCCCCGCCGCTGTGGGGTTGCTGGCGCGCCAGCAGCTTGATCAGGGTCGATTTGCCCGACCCGTTGTGGCCGATGAGGCCATAGACCCGACCTTGCTCGAAGCGAAGGCTGGTGGGGTGCAGCAGCATGCGGTCATTGACCGCGAAGCTGGCGGATTTCATCTCGAACATAAGCAATTCCTGTGCTGGCTTGCTGCCAGTCTCATCGGTGCCAGCATCAGGCCGGCACCTTGCCATCCAGATGGGCGACCGCATCCCGGCTCACCTGCTTGCGCTGCTCGCCGGTCAGTTCGGTGAGGCGGCCCTGGCGCATCTCCAGCAGGCGATCGGCCAGAGAGAAGTAGTGATCGTCGTGGCTGATGGCGATCACCGTCTTGCCCATCTCCTTGAGACGCGGCAACAGCACCTGATAGAAGATGCGGCGGAACTGGGGATCCTGCTCCGCGGCCCATTCGTCAAACAGCATCACCTCCCGCTGCTCTGCCAGGGCCAGCAGCAGGGCGACCCGCTTGCGCTGGCCCTGGGAGAGGTCGATATCGGCGATGAAGCCATCCTCGATGGCAAGCTTGCTGCCCATCTGCAACCGCTCAAGCCACTCGGCGACCAGCGCCTCTTTCGGCTCGGGCCCCAGCAAATGCTGGAACAGGTGGTAGTCGGTGAAGATGGCGGAGAAGAGCCCCAGATAGCCGTTGCGATCGGTGACCGGCTCCCCATCCAGCAGGATCCGGCCAGAGACCGGTTGATAGAGCCCGGTCAGCAGCATGGCCAGGGTCGACTTGCCGGAGCCGTTGCCACCGATGAGGAATATCTGCTCCCCCCGCTCGATCACCAGATTGATGGGGCCCACGGAGAAACCGCCCTCCCCCTGGTAGTGAAAGCTCACCTGCTCCAGCTCGATGCGCTGCCAGGAGCGAGGCGCAGGCGGCAACGGGAACGCTTCGTCCGGCTCTGCCAGATTGAGGGCAGCTATCTTGTCGAACGCCACCTGGGCGGCGATCAGGGTCGGCAAGGCTCCGATACCTTGCAGCAAGGGAGTGCGCAGGAACAACAGGGTCAGGGCGAAGGTGGCGGCCACATTGGTGTTGGCCCAGCCCAGCCCGTTGGCCAGGAAGAAGACCAGGCCGATGGCACCCAGCATCATGATGTTCGACCAGTTCACCGCGCTCAGGTGGTAGGTATCGGCGCGGATGATCTGCTCCCGGTAGTCCCGGGCATTCTGCTCATAGAGCTGGTGGTAGACGAAGTGGGCACGCTCGCGGTTGAGCGCCAGCTCCTTGCTCCCGGCGATGATGGACTGGTAGTTCTGGTAGAGCCTGTCTTCGGCCTGGCGCATGTGCGCCAGGTGGCGATAGACCCGGTTCACCAGCAACCAGCCCACCACCATGGTCACGGTGACCCAGAGGGCGGTAACACCGAGCAAGGCGGGAGAGAGCAGGCCAAGGTAGATGATGGAGCCCAGGGTGAGCACCAGGCCCTGTACCAGCTCCGGCAGGCGCACGAAGGCGATGGTGATCTGACCGATGTCGCTGGAAAGGGAGGCCAGGAGCGGCCCCTGCCCTATTTGACGCAGACGGGCGACGTCGGTATCCAGCAGTTGCTTGAGCAGGCGGCCACGCAACCGGTAGACGAAATGGTGACCCAGGGTGGTCAGGGCCAGTTGGGATCCGAGCGTGATCACCAGCAGCAGCAAGACAAGGCCGACAAGCTGACCCAGGATCGGCAGCGGATCCCCGACTGATTCGATAAGTGATTGATTGATGAAGGCAATGACGCCTATCCCGCTGACAGCACTCAACAGGCTGAGCAGGGTAATGGCGATGAAGGGCCAACGGTATTGGCGATAAACCAGTGACAAGAGTTCCATGACAGGCCTGTAGATGAATGGAAGGAGGGCGGGAGCCTTCGCCCCCGCCCGGCCTGTCGCTTACCAGCGGTAGTTGACGGTGCCGACTATGCTGCGCGGCTCGCCGTAGTAGCAGTAGTAGTCGCAGCTCGCCACATAGGTGTCGTTCAGCAGGTTGTTGACGTTGATCTGGGCACGCCAGTTCTTGGCAAAGTCATACCCGATCATCGCATCCCATACGGTGTGTGCAGGTACCTGGGCGGAACCATAGATGGGGGTGTAGTCCGCATTCACCGCGCCGATGCCGACGCTGGAACCCACATAGCGCACGCCGGAACCCAGCTCAAGACCGGATACCGGGCCCTGCTGCACTTTGTAGTTGCCCCAGAAGGAGGCCTGGTGGCGCGGGATCAGGCTCGCACGACGATCGCCGTTGCCGGTGTCGTTGGTCTTGGCATCGGTATAGGTATAGGCAGCGGTCAGGCGCAACGCCTCGGTGGCCTGCACGCTCCCTTCCAGCTCGACCCCCTGGGAGGTCACTTCACCGGCCTGGGTCTGCTGGCCGGAGCCGGTAGAGACCAGGGAGTTGGTCTGCTCCAGATCGAACAGCGCCAGGTTGATGTAGCCATCGAGGAAGCTGGGTGCGTACTTGACCCCGGTCTCGTAGAGCTTGCCTTCCAGCGGCTTGTAGGAGTTGCCGGTGTTGGGGTCTATCCCCGGCAGCACTTCGAAGGATTCCGCATAGGCGAAGTAAGGGGAGAGACCGTTGTCGGCCAGGTACATCAGGCTGCCGGAGAGAGAGAGGTTGTCGTCGTACTGTTTCTCGTTCTTGCTCTTGGCTTCGCTGATGTTGTGGGTTTCCACGTAGTCGAAACGACCGCCCGCGGTCAGCAGCCAGCGATCATCCCAGCGGATCTGGTGCTGGGCATAGAGGCCGCTCTGGCCCTTGGTGCTCTTCTGATGGGTCGCGGTGGATTCATCAAAACCGGGGAAACCGCTGTAATCCGGGTTCATGGTGTTGATGGCGCCCATGCCATAGTTGTCGGCTTCCTGACCTTCATTCACATGGCGCTGCAGATCCACCCCCAGCAGCAGGGTCTGCTCCGTGCTGTCGGTGTTCCAGTAGCCCACCATCTGATTGTCCATGGTGGCGCTCTTGGTATCCCCATCCCGGTAGACCAGGCCGCGGTAGGCGGTGGTGCCTTCATAGGTCGGGAAGATGTAGGTCTGGCGCAGCAGCAGATCGTTGTAGTTGAAGCGAACGTTCTGCTTGAACTCCCAGGTCTGGTTGAGCTGGTGGGCCAGCTCGTACCCGGCGGAGATCTGGGTATTGCGATTGCGGTCGTAATCCGGCTGGCTCAGGTTGGTGGAGGGATCGAGCTGGCCGCCGGAGGTATTCAGGGTGCCGTAAACCGGGAAGAAGCCGTTGGTCGGCACCCCTTCATCGTGCTTGAAGCTGGAAAGCAGAGTCAGCGTGGTGCGATCCGAAATATCCAGGGTTACGCTCGGCGCCAGATAGGCGCGCTCGT
Source organism: Aeromonas sp. PrichA-15 (assembly GCF_017939245.1). Lineage (NCBI taxonomy): Bacteria > Pseudomonadati > Pseudomonadota > Gammaproteobacteria > Aeromonadales > Aeromonadaceae > Aeromonas > Aeromonas sp. PrichA-15. The sequence continues at coordinate 7,059 of NZ_JAGKRH010000076.1, forward strand.
TGTAGGTGCCATCCAGCACGCCGTCCCGCTCGTTGTAGAGGGCCACCAGACGATAACGGCTGTTGTCGGTAAGAGAGTCAGAGACATCCACCCCGACCTGGCGCAGATCCCGGTTGCCCAGTTGCAGGTTCACCAGACCCTGCGGGGTCGCTGTCGGACGCTTGCTGATGGCGTTGATGACGCCTCCGGGAGGGGCTTCGCCATACAGAATGGAGGCCGGGCCTTTGAGCACTTCCACGCTCTCAAGGCCGAAGGGTTCCGGGGTCCAGACATAGTAACCGGTGCTGAACAGGCGGTTGCCATCCAGGTAAGAAGCCGCATCGAAGCCGCGCACCTTGAACCAGTCAGCATCCGTGTCCGAACCATAGGACTGGGACAGGACGCCGGAGCGATAGCGTAGGGACTCGTCGAGCTTGAGTACGGCGTGCTGGTCCAGCTCTTCGCGATTGACCACGGAAACGGCACGGGGGGTCTCTGCCATGGGGACCTCGACCTTCATGGCGGTCCCGGTCACGACCATGGTTTCGCCCGCCTTGGGCAACTCTTTATCCGCCTGTTCCGCCGCCAACACGGGCAGGGACGCCAGCAGACAGGAGAGCGGCAGCAGCTGTGCGCCTCTCTTTCGCATCACGGCATTCGGGGTATTTTTTTGCGCAATCATATAAGTGTCTCAAATATCAATAAGTTATGTTTGATTTCTTATTATGGGTGCCCAATTGGACCGGTCAGCCCGGCGCCTCAGGCGAATAAAGCAGCGCCATGCTACTACAGGTGCCGTGATCGAATCGATTCAATAATTGCTAATCATTTGCATCTGCATTGTTAATTGATGTTTTAAAGTGTCGTTTGACAACGAAAGGTGCGATGAGGTCCCAACAGGCGGAAAGAAGGCAGCATGACGGCCACGAGACCGGTTTTGGCAACAAAAAAGTGGACAGGATCCTTATCCCCAAGCTTTATCCATATTTATCCACATGCTTTGGCGGTAAGATCCCCGCTCTTCACTTTTTCGATGACATCAGGATCCATTCCATGGCCAAACTCAACCTCGTCGTCGGCTCCATGCTGGGGGCCTCCGAATATGTCGCAGATCATGTGGTCGGCCTGCTTGAACAGGCGGGCCACCAGGCGGAGATCCACAACCCCGCCAGCCTGGCCAGGATCCTGACCGAGCCAGGAGCCATCGTGCTGGTGGTCACTTCCACCCATGGTGCGGGGGATGTACCCGACAATCTGCAGCCCTTTGCCCAGGATCTTGCCGAACAGAAGCCGGATCTCGCCGCCTTCAAGTACGGAGTGATCGCCCTGGGGGATCGCAGCTATGACACCTTCTGCCAGGGCGGCAAGACGCTGGATCGGCTGCTGGCAGAGTGCGGGGCAAACCGGATCGGGGAGCGTCTGGAGATAGACGTCACCCAGCACGAGATCCCGGAAGATGCCGCAGAAACCTGGATCCACGACTGGATGACCTTGATCGGCTGATCAGGGCCAGGGAGATCCGGTCACGACCCCCGATCTCCCTGGTTATCCCCAGATCCCTATCCACCAGGTTATTAACAGGGGGATCCGGATAAGTTTTTCCCGATTATTCCCCACATAAGCCAAGATAACTGTGCATAACTTCGGTACCAAGCTCTGTAAAACCTATAGTTATTCATGTATTAGATCTTGCCAACCATGTATCTGTGTATAAAAACCCATGTTATCCCCCCGTTCGCCCCCTCCGGATCCAAGCTTTTCCACAAGCAGCGATCGACCTTAACCGAATGATCTTTATGATCAAAAATGCCTTATCAACAGAAGTCGTGGATCCTAATAAAAGATCCAATAAAAGATCGATCTAAAGATCCTTAAGATCTATTTAACCGCTCCCTGATCCATACTGATCCTGAAGTAGACGTTCCCCTCCGGATGCTAAACAGATAGAATGATCCGCCCTTCAGACCAGGCAAACAAAGATCTTCAGGCGTGCAGATCAAGGTGATCCCCAATGCAATACCATGAACAATTTGATGTGATCGTCGTCGGTGGCGGTCATGCAGGAACCGAAGCGGCAACAGCGGCAGCCCGGATGGGTCTCAATACCCTGTTGCTCACCCACAACATAGATACGCTGGGGCATATGTCCTGCAATCCGGCGATCGGCGGGATCGGCAAGGGACACCTGGTCAAGGAAGTCGACGCCCTTGGCGGGATCATGGCGCAGGCCATCGATCTCGGCGGGATCCAGTTCCGCACGCTCAACTCTTCCAAGGGCCCGGCGGTTCGCGCCACTCGCGCCCAGGCGGATCGTCTGCTTTACAAGGCAGTCGTGCGCCAGATGCTGGAGAACTACCCGAACCTGAAGATCTTCCAGCAGGCCTGCGACGATCTGGTCATGGACGGGGATCGCGTCGCCGGGGTTGTCACCCAGAGCGGGATCCGCATCAGCGGCAAGACGGTCGTACTGACCGTGGGTACCTTCCTGAACGGCCTGATCCACATCGGCATGGAGAACTACAAAGGGGGCCGCGCCGGGGATCCTCCCTCGATTGCCCTCGCCCAGCGCCTGCGTGAAATGCCGCTGCGCATCGATCGCCTCAAGACGGGCACACCACCACGCATCGATGCACGCACCGTCGATTTTTCCGTGATGCAGCAGCAACATGGCGACGATCCTCGCCCGGTCTTCTCCTTTATCGGCAACGCCAGCCAGCATCCGCGCCAGATGCCTTGCTACGTGACCCATACCAATGAGCAGACCCACGAGGTGATCCGCAACAACCTGGATCGCAGCCCCATGTACGCCGGGGTGATCGAGGGGATAGGCCCGCGCTACTGTCCGTCGATCGAGGACAAGATCACCCGCTTTGCCGACAAGACGGCGCACCAGATCTTTGTGGAACCGGAAGGCCTGACCACCCACGAGCTCTACCCGAACGGGATCTCCACCAGCCTGCCGTTCGACGTGCAGGTGCAGATCGTCCGCTCGATCCGTGGCTTCGAGAATGCCCATATCACTCGCCCTGGCTACGCCATCGAGTACGATTTCTTCGATCCGCGGGATCTCAAGGCCAACATGGAGAGCAAGTGCATCGAGAACCTCTTCTTCGCCGGCCAGATCAACGGCACCACCGGCTATGAAGAGGCCGCTGCCCAGGGCCTGATGGCCGGTCTGAACGCGGGCTTGCGCGCCCAGGGCAAGGAAGCCTGGCACCCACGCCGGGATCAGGCCTACATGGGCGTGATGATGGACGATCTCTCCACCCTGGGAACCCGCGAACCCTATCGCATGTTCACCAGCCGTGCCGAATATCGCCTGCTGCTGCGGGAAGACAATGCGGATCTGCGCCTGACCGCTATCGGCCGCGAGCTGGGTCTGGTGGATGATCATCGCTGGAGCCTGTTCAATGCCAAGGTGGAACAGGTGGAGCAGGAACGTCAGCGCATGCGCTCGACCTGGATCCACCCGCAGCATCCGTCTCTGGAGGCCGTCAACGCCCTGGTCAACACTCCCCTGACCCGGGAGCAGAGCTTGGAAGAGCTGCTGCGTCGCCCCGAGGTGACCTACGATGCCCTGATGGCCATCGAGGGTGTGGGGCCTGCATTGACCGATGCGGCTGCCGCGGATCAGGTGGAGATCCAGATCAAGTACGCCGGTTATATCGAGCGTCAGCACGACGAGGTGGAGAAACAGTTGCGCAACGAAAACACCCTGCTGCCGCTGGATATGAACTACCGCGACGTGAACGGTCTCTCCAACGAGGTGATCGCCAAGCTCAACGATGCCAAGCCAGAGACCATAGGTCAGGCGTCTCGCATCTCCGGCATCACCCCTGCCGCCATCTCCATCTTGCTGGTGCACCTGAAGAAACACGGCCTGCTGCGTAAAACCGCCTGAGGAATTCCCCGTTGGACAACATGCTGCAAAGATTGAACGGCCTGCTCATGCAGGCCGGAATTGTTATCACCGAAACCCAGAAGACCCAGTTGGTGCAGTTGGTCGAGTTGCTGCACAAGTGGAACAAGGCTTACAATCTCACCTCGGTGCGAGATCCGGACGCCATGTTGGTCAAGCATATCCTCGACAGCCTGGTGGTGAGTCCTCACCTGCACGGTGAACGCTTCATCGATGTGGGAACGGGTCCGGGTCTGCCCGGACTGCCGCTGGCCATCATCAATCCGGACAAACAGTTCGTGCTGCTCGACAGCCTGGGCAAGCGGATCAACTTCATCCGCCAGGTGATCCTGGAGCTGGGGTTGACCAATGTGACCCCCGTCAAATCCCGGGTGGAGGAGTATCAGCCCGAGGTGGGATTTGACGGCGTGCTGAGCCGGGCTTTCGCCTCCCTGGAGGACATGCTGAGCTGGTGTCATCATCTGCCGTCACCCGAGGGCAGCTTCCTGGCGCTCAAGGGACAATACCCCGAGCAGGAGCTGGCACAGTTGCCTGACAGCATTCGTCTGGTTGCCACCCACAAGCTGGTGGTGCCGGAACTGGAAGGCGAACGCCATCTGCTGGAGTTTAAAGCCATCCAGCCCGAATAGGGCCGCCGTATTCATTTAGGGGACAGTGTGGGAAAAGTCATTGCCATAGCCAACCAGAAGGGTGGAGTGGGTAAAACCACCACCTGTGTGAATCTGGCCGCCTCCATGGCCGCTACCCGGCGCAAGGTGCTGGTGATCGATCTGGATCCGCAGGGCAATGCCACCATGGGCAGTGGCGTCGACAAGTACGATGTCGAACGCACTGCCTATGAACTGCTGATCGAAGATGCCCCCATCGGCGAGGTGATCATCCCCGAAACCTCGGGAGGCTATCACCTGATCGCCGCCAATGCCGACGTGACCGCGGCAGAAATCCGCCTGATGGAGTTTTTTGCCCGCGAGATCCGCCTGCGCAACGCCCTGGCCTCGGTCAGGGACAAGTACGACTACGTCTTCATCGACTGCCCGCCTTCTCTCAACATGCTGACGGTGAACGCCATGGCCGCCGCCGACTCCGTGCTGGTGCCCATGCAGTGCGAATACTATGCGCTGGAAGGGCTGACCGCCCTGGTGGACACCATCAGCAAGCTGGCAGCCGTGGTCAATCCGGAGCTGAAGATCGAAGGGGTGCTGCGCACCATGTTCGATCATCGCAACCGGCTGGCCAATGATGTGTCCGATCAGCTGAAACAGCATTTCGGGGACAAGGTCTATCGCACCATCATTCCCCGCAACGTAAGACTGGCGGAGGCGCCGAGCTTTGGCGCGCCAGCCATGCACTATGACAAATCATCGGTGGGGGCCAAGGCCTATCTGGCCCTGGCTGGCGAGATCCTGCGCCGCCAGGAGCAGGAGTCCCAGCCGCTCACCGCAGATCGAGAGAGCATATGACGCCGAAGAAACGTGGGCTGGGCAAGGGGCTGGACGCCCTGCTCAGCACCAGCACGGCCGCCCGCCAGAAACAGGTGATGAGCGACCAGCGCACCGAACAGGCCATGGCCCCGACCAATCAGGGGGAATTGCGCAAGCTGCCGGTGGAGTGGTTGCAGTCCGGCAAATACCAACCGCGTAAGGATATGTCCCAGGATGCGCTGGAGGAGCTGGCCAACTCCATCCGTGCACAAGGGGTGATCCAGCCCATAGTGGTACGCTCCATCGGTGAAAACCGTTTCGAAATCATTGCAGGTGAACGCCGCTGGCGCGCCTCCCAGCTGGCCCGTCTCGAAGTGGTGCCCTGCCTGGTCAAGGATGTCGCCGACGAGGCGGCCGTCGCCATCGCACTTATCGAGAACATCCAGCGTGAAGATCTCAACGCCATCGAGGAGGCCGTCGCCCTTCAGCGCCTGCTGACGGAGTTCGAACTGACTCACCAGCAGGTTGCCGAGGCGGTAGGCAAGTCCCGCACCACGGTCACCAACCTGCTGCGTCTCAACCAGCTCAACGAGGACGTGAAGCGCTTCGTGGAACACGGCGACCTCGACATGGGGCATGCCCGTGCCCTGCTGGCCCTGAGCGGCCAGGCCCAGTCAGAGCTGGCCAAACTGGTGGCCCAGAAGGGGCTGACAGTGCGAGATACCGAGAAGCTGGTGCAAAAAGCACTGGAACCGGCAAAAACCAGGGTTGAACCCGTCCGCGATCCGCAGTTTGGTTATATCGAGCGCCAGATTTCTGAAAAAATTGGCAATCAGGTGCAACTTCAGCCGGGTAAGAAAGATAGCGGCAAGTTAGTAATAAGTTACGATAACTTGGCAGATTTGGACCGGGTATTGGGCTATTTTGGCCTGTCAGAATCGTGATTTTTACGCTTTTTGTAGTAATAAAACATCCATTACTTTCGATATGAACATAACCTTAATTTCGCGCGGAAAGCCGCAAAAATTAAGGATTTTTGCCATGTTGCAATAGCCGTCTTCACGGGTATAATTTGACCGGCTTTTCGAGCTGTGAACCTGGGGTCTTCGGATCCCGATTTTTTACAGTTCTGTAATGTTCAGGGGTAGGTTGGTGAAGCAGAAAATAGCCTTGGAAGGTTTGACGCTGGCCTTGGCTATGCTCGTTTGTCAGCTGGTCCTGATCCTGGCGATCGCCACCGTCTGGTTTTATCAGGCGGGAAAGTTCGCCGGACAATCCTCTCTCTACGGAGGGGGGATGTACTGGGTTCCTCAAGCCCTGTTCACGCTCTGGGTTCTGCGCCGCAAGGTGACGAAAGAGAGCGTAGGCCTGGTTTTGCGGGACTTTTATGGTGGGGCAGGGATTAAGCTCATTACTACAACAGGACTTTTCGCCCTGCTGTTTGGCGCCGGGATTGAGGTCGACACCGCCTCGTTCTTCGCCACTTATATCCTCGCCCTCGTTGTACAGTGGATAGTTTCATTCACGCTTAACAACCACTATTAGGAAAACTCATGTCTGCAACCGGAGAAGTCCTGACTCCTCAGGGATATATCTCCCACCACCTGACCCACCTGCAGGTAGGGTCCGGGTTCTGGACGGTGAATATCGATTCCATGATATTTTCCGTCGTGCTAGGCGCCCTGTTTATCTGGTTGTTCCGCAAGGTTGCCGTCAAGGCCACCAGCGGTGTGCCCGGTAAGCTGCAGTGCTTTGTGGAGATGCTGGTCGAGTTTGTGAATGGTAACGTCAAGGACATCTTTCATGGTCGCAACAAGGTCATAGCACCTTTGGCCCTGACGGTGTTCGTGTGGATCTTCCTGATGAACTTCATGGACCTGATCCCCGTTGACTTTATCCCTCACGCTGCACAGTTGATGGGTGTTCCCTATCTGCGTGTGGTTCCCTCTGCTGACGTTAACATCACCATGTCCATGGCTTTGGGCGTGTTCTTCTTGATCCTGTACTACAGCATCAAGGTCAAGGGTATCAGCGGGTTCGTGAAGGAGCTGACGCTTCAGCCTTTCAACCACCCTGCTGCCATCCCGGTTAACTTCATCCTTGAAACCGTCACGTTGATTTCCAAGCCTGTTTCATTGGGTCTGCGACTGTTCGGCAACATGTATGCTGGCGAACTGATCTTCATCCTGATTGCGGGTTTGTTACCCTGGTGGTCACAGTGGATCCTGTCCGTGCCTTGGGCAATCTTCCACATCCTGATCATCACTTTGCAGGCGTTTATCTTCATGGTTCTGACCATCGTCTATCTGTCGATGGCGCAGGAAGACCATGGTTGATGCAACTCAAATAATCCTTTTTATACAATCAATTACATCTAAATAAATGGAGATCCTCATGGAAAACTTGAACATGGACCTGCTGTACATCGCTGCTGCAATGATGATGGGTCTGGCGGCTATCGGCGCCTCCATCGGTATCGGTATCCTGGGTGGCAAGTTCCTGGAAGGTGCAGCTCGTCAACCTGACCTGATCCCTGTTCTGCGTACCCAGTTCTTCATCGTGATGGGTCTGGTGGATGCGATCCCGATGATCGCCGTTGGTCTGGGTCTGTATGTGATGTTTGCGGTTGCCTAAGTCATTACGACTCACGCAGAACCCATTAACTAACTAAAGAGGACATCGGCTGTGAATATCAACGCCACCCTCCTCGGCCAAGCAGTTGCTTTTTTCATCTTCGTAGTGTTTTGCATGAAGTACGTATGGCCGCCGCTGATGGCTGCCATCGAAGCCCGTCAGAAAGAAATCGCTGACGGCCTCTCTTCTGCAGAGCGTGCCAAGAAAGATCTGGAGCTGGCCAAGGCCAACGCCACCGATCAGCTGAAAGAAGCCAAGCTTCAGGCTGCTGAAATCATCGATCAGGCCAACAAACGCAAGGCCCAGATCATTGATGAGGCCGCTGTCGGAGCCCAAGCTGAGCGGGAGAAAATCCTGGCTCAGGGCCGTGCAGAGATCGAAGCTGAACGTCATCGTGCCAAAGAAGAACTGCGCAAGCAGGTTGCTGCTCTTGCCATCGCGGGTGCAGAGAAGATCCTGGCACGCCAAATCGACCAGGCTGCCAACAGCGACATCGTCGACAAACTGGTAGCAGAACTGTAACGGGAACGGGGCTATGTCTGAACTGACTACAATCGCTCGCCCCTACGCCAAGGCTGCTTTCGAGTTTGCCGTTGAGCACAAGGCGGTTGACCAATGGCTGGAGATGCTCGATTTCGCCGCTCAGGTGGCAGAGAACGAGACCATGCACAGCCTGGTAAACGGCTCCGTTGCTGCCGAAGAACTGGCAAAGCTGTTTGTCGGTGTCTGCGGTGAGCAGCTCAACGAGCACGGTCAGAACCTGATCCGGGTGATGGCCGAGAATGGTCGCTTGGGTGTGCTGCCGGCGGTCGTTACCGAATTCGTCGTACTCAAGGCTGAACTGGACAAAGAAGTTCAGGCTGACGTGATTTCGGCGATCGAACTGACCGACCAGCAGAAAGCCAATATTCAGGCTTCTCTGGAACAACGTCTCGCGCGCAAAGTGAAGCTGAATTGCAGCACAGATGCGTCCTTGATGGCCGGGGTGCTCATCAAGGCCGGTGATCTCGTTATCGACGGCACGGTCCGCGGTAAGCTGGATCGCATGGCCGATGCGCTGCAATCTTGATTGGGGTATTAGAGCATGCAACTGAATTCCACTGAAATCGCCGAGCTGATCAAGCAGCGCATTGCGCAGTTTGATGTCAAAAGCGAGGCGCGTAACGAAGGTACCATCGTTTCTGTAAGCGACGGTATCATTCGTATCCACGGTCTGGCCGATGCCATGCAGGGTGAGATGATCGAGCTGCCGGGCAACCGCTTCGCTCTGGCATTGAACCTGGAGCGTGACTCCGTTGGTGCCGTAGTAATGGGTCCCTATGCCGATCTGGCCGAAGGGATGAAGGTAAAGGGTACCGGCCGCATTCTGGAAGTGCCGGTCGGTCGTGGTCTGTTGGGCCGGGTGGTCAACACCCTGGGTCAGCCGATCGACGGTAAGGGTCCGGTAGACAACGACGGCTTCTCGCCGATCGAAGTGATCGCCCCGGGCGTTATCGAGCGTAAGTCTGTTGACCAGCCAGTCCAGACCGGTCTGAAAGCCATCGATGCCATGATCCCTATCGGTCGTGGCCAGCGTGAGCTGATCATCGGTGACCGCCAGGTTGGTAAGACCGCCATCGCCATCGACACCATCATCAACCAGAAAGATTCCGGCATTAAGTGCGTCTACGTTGCGATCGGCCAGAAGGCCTCCACCATCGCCAACGTGGTGCGCAAGCTGGAAGAGCACGGCGCCCTGGCCAACACCATCGTGGTCGTGGCTTCTGCCTCCGAAGCGGCTGCTCTGCAGTACCTGGCTCCCTACGCCGGTTGCTCCATGGGCGAGTACTTCCGTGACCGCGGCGAAGACGCACTGATCATCTATGATGACCTGTCCAAGCAGGCCGTTGCCTATCGCCAGATCTCCCTGCTGCTGCGCCGTCCGCCTGGACGTGAAGCTTACCCGGGTGACGTCTTCTATCTGCACTCCCGTCTGCTGGAGCGTGCTGCTCGCGTCAACGCCGAGTACGTAGAGAAGTTCACCAATGGTGCCGTGAAAGGCCAGACCGGTTCCCTGACCGCCCTGCCGATCATCGAAACCCAGGCCGGTGACGTCTCCGCGTTCGTTCCGACCAACGTGATCTCCATCACCGATGGCCAGATCTTCCTGACCTCCCAGCTGTTCAACTCCGGTATTCGTCCGGCGGTTGACCCGGGTATCTCCGTATCCCGTGTGGGCGGTGCTGCTCAGACCAAGATCGTCAAGAAGCTGTCCGGTGGTATCCGTACCGCGCTGGCCCAGTACCGCGAACTGGCGGCATTTGCCCAGTTCTCTTCCGACCTGGACGATGCCACTCGCAAGCAGCTGGATCACGGTCAGAAAGTCACCGAGCTGATGAAGCAGAAGCAGTACTCTCCGATGAGCGTGGCCCAGCAGTCCCTGGTGCTGTTCGCCGCCGAGAAGGGTTATCTCGCCGATGTCGAACTGAGCAAGATCGTCGACTTCGAAGCCGCTCTGCTCTCTTACGCCAATACCCAGCATGCCGAGCTGATGGCTGAAATCAATGCCAAGGCCGACTACAACGACGCGATCGTTGGCAAGCTGACTGCGTTGCTGGATGACTTCAAGGCAACCCAGACCTGGTAAGCGTGTGTGGCAGCGCAAGCTGCCACCTGATGGAGAGAAGAGATGGCCGGCGCAAAAGAGATACGTAACAAGATCGGGAGTGTGAAGAACACTCAGAAGATCACCAGCGCTATGGAAATGGTGGCAGCGAGCAAGATGCGCCGTGCGCAGGAACGCATGTCTGCCAGCCGTCCGTACGCTGAAACCATGCGCAAGGTGATCGGCCATATCGCTCAGGGGAACTTGGAATACAAGCACCCCTACCTCATCGAACGTGAGGTGAAGCGAGTGGGTTACATCGTCGTCTCCACCGACCGTGGCCTGTGTGGTGGTCTGAACATCAACCTGTTCAAGGCTGCCCTCAATGATATGAAGCAATGGAGCGCGAAAGGTGCCAAGGTTGACCTGGCATTGATCGGTAACAAGGCCTCCAACTTCTTTGAACGGCACGGCGCCAAGGTGAAAGCCCACGTCTCCGGACTGGGTGACAACCCGAGCGTCAATGACCTGATCGGTTCAGTGAAGGTCATGCTGAAGGCTTACGACAACGGTGAGATTGACAGGCTGTATCTGGTGTACAACAAGTTCGTCAACACCATGGTTCAGCAACCAAAAGTCGATCAACTGCTGCCTTTGCCCGTAACAGAAGACAGCAAGCTCGCCAAGAAGCACCACTGGGACTACCTCTATGAGCCGGATCCCAAGCAACTGCTGGATACCCTGCTGATTCGCTACGTCGAATCCCAGGTCTACCAGGGTGTGGTAGAAAACTTGGCAAGTGAACAGGCAGCCCGAATGGTTGCCATGCAAGCCGCGACTGACAACGCCGGCAACCTGATTAACGATCTGCAACTGGTATACAACAAGGCCCGTCAGGCCAGTATTACCCAGGAGCTCACAGAGATCGTTTCCGGTGCTGCTGCGGTGTAAGGCAAGGGTTATCAAAGGTTTAGAGGATTTGACATGAGTAACGGTTTCATCGTCCAAATCATCGGCGCTGTGGTGGACATCGAGTTCCCGCAGAATGCCGTGCCCCAGGTGTACGATGCACTGAAGGTTGTCAGCGAAGGCCAAGGCCAGGGTCTGGTACTGGAAGTTCAGCAACAGATCGGCGGCGGCGTCGTGCGTTGCATCACCATGGGTTCCTCCGACGGTCTGCGTCGTGGGTTGGAAGTAGTTAACAGCGGCAAGGCCATCCAGGTACCGGTCGGTACCTCGACCCTGGGCCGTATCATGAACGTACTGGGCGACCCCATCGACGAGAAGGGTCCGATCGGCGAAGAAGAGCGTTGGTCCATCCACCGCGAAGCCCCCAGCTACGAAGATCAGTCCAACAGCACCGAGCTGCTGGAGACCGGCATCAAGGTTATCGACCTGGTATGTCCGTTCGCCAAGGGTGGTAAGGTTGGTCTGTTCGGCGGCGCCGGTGTAGGCAAGACCGTCAACATGATGGAGCTGATCCGTAACATCGCGATCGAGCACAGCGGTTACTCCGTGTTCGCCGGTGTAGGTGAGCGTACCCGTGAGGGTAACGACTTCTACCACGAGATGATGGAGTCCAACGTACTGGACAAGGTATCTCTGGTTTACGGTCAGATGAACGAGCCGCCCGGAAACCGTCTGCGCGTGGCGCTGACCGGCCTGACCATGGCCGAGAAGTTCCGTGACGAAGGTCGTGACGTGCTGTTCTTCGTGGACAACATCTACCGTTACACCCTGGCCGGTACCGAAGTATCCGCACTGCTGGGCCGTATGCCCTCCGCAGTAGGTTACCAGCCGACCCTGGCCGAGGAGATGGGTGTTCTGCAAGAGCGCATCACCTCCACCAAGACCGGTTCCATCACCTCCGTCCAGGCCGTTTACGTGCCTGCGGATGACTTGACCGACCCGTCTCCGGCGACCACCTTCGCCCACCTGGATGCGACCGTCGTACTGTCCCGTCAGATCGCGGCTCTGGGTATCTACCCGGCCGTTGACCCGCTGGACTCCACCTCCCGTCAGCTGGATCCGCTGGTGGTTGGCAAGGAGCACTACGAGACCGCTCGTGGCGTTCAGACCGTACTGCAGCGCTACAAGGAGCTGAAGGACATCATCGCCATCCTGGGTATGGATGAACTGTCAGAAGAAGACAAACTGACCGTAGCCCGTGCCCGTAAGATCGAGCGTTTCCTGTCCCAGCCGTTCTTCGTGGCAGAAGTGTTTACCGGTTCTCCGGGCAAATACGTGCCGCTGAAGGAAACCATCCGTGGCTTCCAGGGCATCCTGAAGGGCGAGTATGACGATCTGCCGGAGCAGGCGTTCTACATGGTTGGCGGCATCGACGAAGTCGTCGAGAAGTCCAAGAAACTGTAAGCCTCGATAGGAGGGCCCATGGCTGAGATGATCTCCTTTCACCTGGATGTGGTGAGCGCCGAAGGAAAACTGTTTTCCGGTCGCGTGCAATCTGCCCAGGTATCAGGCTCCGAAGGTGAGCTGGGTCTCCGCCACGGTCATGCTCCGTTGCTGACTGCCATCAAGCCGGGCCTGGTCCGCTTGATCAAGCAAAATGGTAGCGAAGAGGTGCTGTACATCTCCGGCGGCATGCTGGAAGTACAACCCGAAGCCGTGACCGTGCTGGCCGATACCGCCATTCGCGCAGACGATCTGGATGAGGCGAAAGCCCAGGAAGCCAAGCGTCGTGCCGAAGAGCGGATCAACAGCTCCCATGGTGATATCGACTATGCTCAGGCGTCTGCCGAGCTGGCCAAAGCGATGGCCCAGCTGCGGGTTATCGATATCGTCAAAAAGAATTACCGCTAATCACGGTGATGCAAAAAGCGACCTTCGGGTCGCTTTTTTTTTGCCCGTTGGATAGACTCCGCACAGCATTTCCACCTGTTTCAAAGGCTAGCTATGTCTCTCAACGTCGTGATCCTGGCTGCGGGCAAAGGCACCCGCATGCGTTCCTCCCTGCCCAAGGTGCTGCACCCCGTGGCCAACAAGCCCATGGTCTCCCATGTGATCGATACCGCTCGCCAGATTGGTGCCGAACAGTTGCACCTGGTCTATGGCCACGGTGCCGAGCTGCTCAAGGAGCGGATCGTCGCGGAAGATGTGAACTGGGTACTGCAGGCCCAGCAGCTGGGAACCGGCCACGCGGTGGCCCAGGCCATCCCGTTCTGGAACGACGAAGACGACGTGCTGGTGCTGTACGGCGATACCCCGCTGATCCAGCCGGAGACCCTGCAACGGCTGCTGGCCGCCAAGGCAAGCGATGGCATGGCGCTGCTGACCGTGGTGCTGGACAACCCGACCGGTTATGGCCGCATCGTGCGCAGCAATGGCCAGGTGGTCGGCATCGTCGAGCAGAAGGATGCCAATGCCGAGCAGCTGGCCATCCGTGAAGTGAACACCGGCGTGCTGGTGGCCAACGGTGGCCAGCTGCGCAGCTGGCTGTCGCGTCTGGACAACAAGAATGCCCAGGGCGAGTTCTACCTGACCGACGTCATCGCCATGGCCCATGGGGATGGCTGTGCCATCGCCGCCGTCCACCCGGACAGCGCCATGGAAGTGGAAGGGGCCAACAACCGGGTGCAGCTGGCGGCGCTCGAGCGCAGCTACCAGCAGATGCAGGCCGAGAAGCTGATGATCGCTGGCGCCACCCTGATCGATCCGGCCCGTTTCGATCTGCGGGGTTCCCTGGAAATCGGGGAGGAGGTGGTGATCGACGTCAACGTCATCATCGAAGGCAAGGTGGTGCTGGGCAATCACGTGCGCATCGGTGCCGGCAGCGTATTGAAGGATTGCGTGATCGGCGACCACTCCGAGGTGAAACCTTACTCCGTCATCGAAGGTGCGCAAATTGCTGACCAGTGCTCGGTCGGGCCCTTTACCCGCCTGCGCCCGGGTGCCGTGCTGGAGCAGGATGCCCATGTCGGCAACTTCGTCGAGATGAAGAAGGCCCGGCTGGGTGTGGGCTCGAAGTGCGGTCATCTGACCTATCTGGGCGATGCGGAGATCGGTGCCAAGGTGAACATCGGTGCCGGCACCATCACCTGCAATTACGACGGGGTGAACAAGTTCCAGACCATCATCGAGGACGATGTCTTCGTCGGCTCCGATACCCAGCTGGTGGCGCCGGTGAGGATCGGCAAGGGGGCGACCCTGGGGGCCGGCTCCACCATCACCAAGGATGTGGCGGAAAACGAGCTGGTGATCACCCGGGTGCCCCAGCGCCACATTCCGAACTGGCCCCGTCCGGTCAAGAAGAAGTGATGCCCGATCAATGAAATGCAAACCGGCGCCCGAGGGCGCCGGTTTTTTTGCTTATGGCTGATGGCTGGTGTTACTGGTCGATGGCTGGGGGGCCGCCCATGCGGTGGCGGAGGGACTGCTCTCCATCACCTGATACCAGTCGAGCTTGCGAGTCAGCCCCATGACAAGCGCCAGGGTGGCGAACAGCAGCAGGGCACCGAGCAACAGGGCTGTCTCCTCGGCCTGCAGCAGCCCGAACAGAATGGCATAGACCAGCCCCAGCAGGGCGGCGAATCCCATGCCCTGTTTCGGGCCGCCCAGCACATGGCTCAGGTAGAAGCCATTGAGGGCCACACTGGCCAGGGCGGCAATGAGATAGGCCCAGGTAAAGCCGAGATGCTCGGTCAGCGCCAGCAGCACCAGATAGAAGATGGCCAGCCCCATGCCCACCAGCGCGTACTGGATGGGGTGTACCCGCAGCCCCTTGAGCAGCTCGAACATGAAGAAGCTGATGAAGGTGAGGCCGATGAACAGCAGGGCATATTTGGCGGCCCGCTCGTTCAGCTGATAGTGATCCACCGGTTGCACCAGGCTGACGCTGAATGACGGCAGTTTGGTGCCCGCTCCCTTCATCATGCGGTTGAAGCGGCTCTCCATGTCGGTGGCGAACCAGCTGGTCTGCCAGCTTGCCTCGAACCCTTGATCCGCAAGGGTGCGTTCACCGGGCAGAAAGTCGCCGAGAAAATTGGGATGGGGCCAGTTGCCGCTCAGGTGAAACCGGCTGTCCTGTCCGAGCGGCACCACTTCCAGCGCGTTCATGCCCTGCAGATCCAGCTCGATGCGAAAGCGGCCATCTTCGTCTGGCAAGGCGTCGAGCGGGGCATGGATCCCCACTCGCCCGTCTCCCAGCTGGGCGCCAGGTGCAAACGGGATGCGTTGCTCCCCCCATTGCAGTTCGGGTACGCGGCTGATGCCCCGGGCATCGGAGAGGATCAGGCTGAGATAGGGTTTGCCCGGCACCAGGGCGGGATCCGCCGGGTCGAAGCTCAGGTTCGGGTTGCCGGCCACCAGCCCCTTGTCAGCCAGGCTGGTGGGCATCAGGCCGGAGAGGGAGAGGCGACTGTGATAAATCTGGGCCTGATAGATACCGAGCTTGCGCGGGGTCACCTCCATGCTGGCCCGCACGTCCAGCCTCTGGGGCAGCAGGTAGCGATAGACCTGCTCCTTGCGCACGAAATGTTTGCCATCCTGCTCGACGGTGATGGCTCGGGTATAGGGCTGCACCAGTACGGGCCCCATCAGGCGCTGAGGCCCGCTGTGGCTGGCCATGATGCTGTGAATGGCCTGATTGCGATAGGCCTGGCGCTCCCGATTCAGCTCCATGATGGCGTGAACCGGGATCATCATCAGCAGGCAGAGCAACAGCAGCAGGGCGATCTTGTGGGTGAAAATCTGTTTGACCATGACACGTCTCCTTGTTGTTGAACGGGAGTGTGCCGGGGTCGCGTGAAGGGAGGATGGGGCAGTGTGAAGTGGTGGTGAAGGGGGATAAATAAACCGGCGCAAGGCGCCGGTGTTGCTGGCATCAGAGTGTCTTCAACCGGGCCGGCAGGGCGGCGAACACCTCCTCCCTGGCCCTGAGGGAAGCGAACTGCTTGCCCGGCTTCTGGATAACGGTGTGGACGAAGATGAGCGTCTTGTCCTGTTTGCTGGCCCAGCCGACGAACCAGCCGATCTGCTGCTCCCTGTCCAGGCTGCCATCCAGCAGCTTGGGGTAACCCATGCCGGTCTTGCCGTGGATCTGCCAACCGTCGATGTCGGGCTGACGCATCAGGTTGGCGGTATGGCGCAGGGTCTGGGCGGAGACCGGCAGCTTGCCGCTCACCATCTTGCCGAGGAAGCGGGCTTGCTCCTGGGGGCTGATGGCGAGGCTGGCGCTGAGCCAGGCCTGGGTCAGACCGTCGTGCTTGCCCGGGTTGCCTTCGAGATCCCGGTTGCCGTAGTCGAAGCTGTCCACGTAGTGCTGGAAGCGAGCTTCTCCCAGCCACTCGGTGAGGCGCTGCGAGTACCAGATGACCGAGAATTGCATCCAGCTGCTCGGGGTGGTGGTCTGTTTCCACTCCGGCAGGAAATCAGGGTCACCGGCCTTGAACGGCAGGGCTGGCAGCTGTTCATCCACCAGAAAGCCGCTGTCATAGCCCATCAGTGCCAGCGGGATCTTGAAGGTGGAGGCCGGGGTCAACTGGGCGGCACAGTCCCCCTGGGTGCTGACGGGTTTGCCGGTTCCATCCGCAAACAGCATGCAGCCAGAAGCGGCGCTGGCAGGCAGTGCACAGAAGAGGCCAGCGGCAAGCAGACCGGACAACAGCATACGGGGCATATCTATCTCCTTGATTAATATGAATGCGCATCGACGGGGAAGGTCGTCATCGAGGAGGTGCAGCTTAGCCCGGCTCTGTGTGCTTGGTGTGAAGTGTCCTCAGTTGCCGGGCAGCCAGAGTGTGGCCAGCACCCCCCCGTCCGGCTGATTGGCAAGGGCAAGATGGCCGCCATGCTGGCGTGCCACCTCCATGGCAAAACTGAGCCCGAGGCCGCTGCTCTTGCCCTTGTCTGGCCTTGGCAGGGAGTAGAAACGCTCGAAAATCCTGGGCAGCGCAAAGTCGGGAATGCCTGGCCCCTGATCCCGCACCCGGAAGCAATAACCCCCCTCCTCCATGGCGCCGCTCAGCACCAGGGTACTGCCGGCGGGGGCGAAATCGAGGGCGTTGTCCAGCAGGTTGCCAAGGGCCTGCTCCACCAGCAGGGGATCCCACTTCTGCTTCTGACCTTCCCCCAGCTCGGCGTGCAGGGCGATCTGGCGGCGCTGGGCCTGGATCTGGCGGGCATCGATCACCCGTCTGCCCAGCCGGGCCGGCTCGACGGATTGTCTGTCCAGCCCCTGCCCTGATTCGAGGCGGGCGAGTTGCAGCATGCGCTCGATCAGCTGCTGCATGCGGGCCGTCTCCAGATTGATGTTGCCGATAAAGCGCTTTGCGATGTCCGGCGGCGGCGCCTCGGCCAGAATCTCCCCCGCCCCGCGAATGGCCGCCAGCGGGCTTTTGAGCTCGTGGGTCAGGCTGTGGACATAGGCCTCGATATAGGCCTTGCCGTCCAGTTGGCGGCGCATGGTTTCCAGGGAGTGGCCTAGCCTGTCCAGTTCGGGGCTGTAGAGGCGCGGCAGGCTGGCGGGCTGACCCTGACTGATTGCATCTGCATAGTGCACCAGCTTGCCGATGGCGCGGTTGAGCCACCACACCAGCAAGGCGCCGATGAGCAGCGAGATGAACAGCAGCAGGGCCGCCCCTTTCAGCAACTGGTGTTCGCTGCGCTCTATCATGGGCTGCAGGGTGCTGTTGGGCTTGGCGACGGTGAGGGAGCCGAGGATGTCATCCCCTTCCCGCAGCGGGGCGGCCACGTGCATCACCGAGCTGGCGGGATCGTCGGGGTCGCTGCGGGTGCTGCGGGCGCCATATTCGCCGCGCAGGGTCAGGTAGACGTCGTTCCAGCGCGAGTAGTCCTTGCCCAGATCCACCCCGTCCGAGTCGTAGACCACCCTGCCTTTTGCGTCGGTCACATAGATGCGGTACTCCGCCTGCTGCTTGAGGTGGCCATCGATGAGGGCATTGATGGGACTCTGGTTGAGGCGGGCGAAGGCGCTGGCCAGCCGGCCATTCGCCATCTTTCCTTCCTGCATGTCGTCCAGGGCCAGGGGGGCCAGCATCTGCGCCATGTCCACCAGGGTATCTTCGGTGGCGCTGCGTACCCCGGGCTTGATCTCCTCGACGAAGATCTCCAGCACGAACCAGGCGGCCAGGGCGAAGATCAGCACCAGGCCGCACAGCAGTTGCAATCCGATTCTCATCTCATCCCCCTGCCGATGCCCGGCCACCCTGAGTTCATGCCAGCTCCAGACTGTAGCCCAGCCCGCGGTGGGTCAGGATCAGGTTGGCGTCAGGATCCCGCTCCCGCAGCTTGGCCCGCAGGGTCTTGATGTGGGTGTCGACGGTGCGATCCAGACTCTCTTCCGCATCCTGCCACACCAGATCCATCAGCTGCTGGCGGGAGTAGACCCGACCTGGCGCCTGCATCAGGGTCTTGAGCAGCAGGTACTCATAGCGGGTGAGCGTCAGGGGCTGGCCCAGGAAGCAGATGCGTGCCCGCTCCTCGTCCAGGGCGAGTGGCTGTATCGGCTGGGAGGGGGCGGGCTGGCTGCGGCGCAGGATGACCCGTACCCGTGCACACACCTCACGGGGCGAGAAGGGTTTGGCCACATAGTCGTCTGCCCCTATCTCCAGCCCGATCAGCCTGTCTATCTCCTCGCTGCGGGCGGTGAGAAACATCAGGGGAATATCGGTCAGTGCCCGCACCCGCTTGCACAGTTCGAAGCCGCTGATGTCCGGCAGCCCCACATCCAGGATCAAAAAATCCGGTCGCGTCTGTTCCAGTCGCGCCAGCAACGGCTGACCGAGGGGGAACCACTCCACCTCGAAACCATCGGTCTGCAGGGCATAGATCAGGGTATCGGCAATGCTGGCTTCATCTTCCACCAGCCAGATGAGTCGTTTTTGCATGGCGTCCTCGTCGCAAATCGGTTCCTCATTCTGGCATCGAACCAAATCGGTTCCTCATTCTGGCATCGAACCAAATCGGATCCTATTTGCCGTTTGATTTTTCCCGAAAAGGCATTAATATTTCGCCATTCTTTCGAATCGAAACTTATAGATGACCAAACGCAACACACAGCAGCGCCGTCACACCATAGTGAGTCTGGTGCAGGAGCAGGGGGAAGTCAGCGTCGATGCCCTGGCCAAGCACTTCGCCACTTCCGAGGTGACCATCCGCAAAGATCTGGCGGTGCTGGAGACCGGTGGCCTGTTGCTGCGTCGCTACGGCGGTGCCGTTCCCCTCCCCAGCGAGATGGTGGTGGACAGCAACTCGGAACAAGTTTCGAATCGAAAGCTGGCCATTGCCCGCGCCGCCGCCGAGCGGATCCGCGATCACAACCGCGTCATCATCGACAGCGGCAGCACCACCAGCGCCATGATCCCCATGCTGGGCAACAAGCGCGGCCTCATTGTCATGACCAACTCCCTCAATGTGGCCGGTGCCCTGCGCGAGCTGGAAAACGAGCCCACCCTGCTGATGACTGGCGGGACCTGGGATCCCCACTCCGAATCTTTCCAGGGGCAGGTGGCGGAGCAGGTGCTGCGCTCCTATGACTTCGACCAGCTCTTCATCGGCGCCGATGGCATCGACCCGGAGCGGGGCACCACCACCTTCAACGAGCTGGTGGGCCTCTCCCGGGTCATGGCCGAAGTGTCGCGGGAGGTCATCGTCATGGTGGAGTCGGAGAAGATCGGCCGAAAAATCCCCAATCTCGAGCTGCCCTGGTCCGGCATCCATACCCTGGTGACCGACGAGGGGCTGGCCATCTCGGCCAGAGAACGAATTCAGGCCAAGGGGATCCAGCTGATCTGCGCCCCCGTGGCAGTCTGACCTGAACAAATGATTATCCAACCGAATCAATAGCGTCTTAAGGAGAAGTGTATGTGTGGCATCGTCGGGGCCGTCGCCCAACGTGATGTGGCTGAAATTCTGGTAGAGGGTCTGCGCCGTCTGGAATATCGCGGCTACGACTCGGCCGGTGTGGCCGTGTTCAGCGCCAGTCAGCCGCTGCAGCGGGTGCGTCGCCTCGGCAAGGTGGCCGAGCTGGCCAAGGCGCTGGACGAGCAGTCCGTGCATGGCGGTACCGGCATCGCCCACACCCGCTGGGCCACTCACGGCGAACCGTCCGAGCGCAATGCCCACCCTCACGTCTCCGAGCATATCGTGGTGGTGCATAACGGCATCATCGAGAACCACGAAGAGCTGCGGGAAGAGTTGAAGGCGCTGGGCTATGTGTTCAGCTCCGACACCGACACCGAGGTGATTGCCCATCTGGTGCATCACGAGCTGAAGAGCGCCCCTAGCCTGCTGGCCGCCATGCAGATTGCGGTGAAGCAGCTGCGCGGCGCCTACGGCACCGTCGTGATGGACAGCCGCGACGACAGCCGCCTGGTGGTGGCCCGCTCCGGCTCCCCCCTGGTGATCGGCCGCGGCATCGGTGAGAACTTCATCGCCTCCGACCAGATGGCGTTGCTGCCGGTGACCCGTCGCTTCATCTTCCTGGAAGAGGGGGACGTGGCCGAGGTGACCCGTCGCGACGTGCATGTCTTCGATACCCACGGCGAGGCCGTGGTACGTGAGGAGCTGGAGTCCGAGCTCTCCCACGATGCCGGTGACAAGGGCGAATACCGCCACTATATGCTGAAAGAGATCTACGAGCAGCCCAAGGCCATCACCAACACCCTGGAAGGCCGTCTGGGCAGCGATCACGTGGTGGTCGAGTCCTTCGGCAACGGCGCCCGCGCCATCTTCGACAAGGTCGAACACGTGCAGATCGTGGCCTGCGGCACCTCCTACAACTCCGGCATGGTGGCCCGCTACTGGTTCGAGGAGATCGCCGGCGTCTCCTGCGACGTGGAGATCGCCTCCGAGTTCCGCTATCGCAAGTCAGTGGTGCGCCCCAACAGCCTGCTGGTGACCCTCTCCCAGAGCGGCGAGACTGCCGACACCCTGGCCGCTCTGCGCCTGGCCAAGGAGTCCGGCTACATGAGCTCGCTGGCCATCTGCAACGTGCCGGGCTCCTCCCTGGTGCGTGAATCCGACCTGGCCTTCATGACCCGGGCCGGTGCCGAGATAGGCGTCGCCTCCACCAAGGCGTTCACCACCCAACTGGCCGGTCTGTTGATGCTGGTAGCCTCGGTCGGTCACTGCCGTGGCAACCTGAGTGCCGCCGCCGAAGCCGAGCTGGTCAAGGCGTTGCAGGCCCTGCCGCTGCGCATCAAGGAAGGCCTGGCGCTGGCCAAGCAGATCGAGACCCTGGCCGAAGAGTTTGCCGACAAGCACCACAGCCTGTTCCTCGGTCGCGGCAGCCAGTACCCCATCGCCATGGAGGGGGCGCTCAAGCTGAAAGAGATCTCCTATATCCACGCCGAGGCCTATGCTGCCGGTGAGCTCAAGCACGGCCCGCTGGCGCTGATCGATGCCGAGATGCCCATCATAGTGGTGGCGCCGAACAACGACCTGCTGGAGAAGCTCAAGTCCAACGTGGAAGAGGTGCGCGCCCGTGGCGGTATCCTCTACGTCTTCGCCGATGCCGACGCCGGCTTCAAGAGCGACGAGACCATGCGGGTGATGAGCCTGAACCACGTGGAAGAGGTGATCGCGCCCATCGTCTACACCGTGCCGTTGCAGCTGCTTTCCTACCATGTCGCCCTCATCAAGGGCACCGACGTGGATCAGCCGCGCAACCTGGCAAAATCCGTGACCGTGGAATAAGCCCTCGCCAGAAATGAAGAAGAGCCGCATTGCGGCTCTTTTTGTTTGTCTGATCGAGTGGCCGTTATGACAGCCGCAGGTTGGTGATGGTCACGTCGTCCAGGGAGGGCACTATGATGCCGCTGGAGATGCTCTTGGCGATCGCCTGGTTGCGGTTCTTGGAGTCGGTCTTGTTGGTGACCTGATTGAGGTGGAAGTTCACGGTACGCTCGCTGATGCCGAGGATGGTGGCGATCTCCCAGGAGGTCTTACCCTCGCTGGCCCAGAACAGGCACTCCTTCTCCCGGTCCGACAGCTCGGTCAGGTGCTTCATCAGCTCGGGTCTGCGCTTTATCAACTGCAGCGCCGCACCGAAGATATAACTGGCGCAAAACGACAGTGTGGGAGCGTTTTCAAACATCAGTTCAGAATTGGACTTCTCCTTGCTGATGAAGGAGAGGATGCCGTGCTCCCCCTGCGGGGTGTGGAGCGGGAAGGAGACGCCGTTTCTCACCCCGAAGTCGGCGGCCAGATTCATCACCTCCCGGCTGGCACTGGGCAACCAGGGGGAATCGCAATCTAGCTTGTTCCAGAAGATGGGCTGGGTCTGCTTCAGTCCCAGGAAGACGACCGGATCCTGGGTCAGGTAGTGGCGCTCCGAATAGGCGTCAAACCAGCTGGTGGGACAGTTGTTGAACAAGGCCACATGGGACTTTTGCATGCTGATGGGAAAAATGATCAGCAGCCGAAAGTAATCAAAGCCCATCTGATGGCTGAAGCGCTCCAGTTGCTGCTGGATATCGCTCGTTTTCTTGGCCTTGGTGAACCGATCTATGTGTTCCCAGATCGCATCGTTAAACATGTAACTCTCCTTTTTCGACCACTCATCATCCTGATCGAAAAGACATTTTTTAGTTATTTAGAATGGTGTTGTGACTAACAACGCCAGTAATTCCCGTGCTTGTCTAAAAAGTATCCTGTTTTTTCAGCCGCAGGCCAAGAAAATCATCTGATTGCCACTGGCCCGACTCTTTGAGACAATGAGAATAGTTATCATTGTTAAGATTTATATCATGAATAAGTTTTGGGGTTTGGCCTTGTTGCCACTGTCAGTCCACTTCGCTGCTGGCGCCGACGAGTTGGTCGCACCGGCACTGAAAAACAGCATCGCCGCCGGGAAAGCCTCCCAGCAGCGCGTGGAAAAAGCCGCCGATGCAGCTGTTGCCGCCCGGCTGGAGCTGCAAAATGCCCAGCTGCAACTGCGCGATCTGGAAGCCTACAACCGCTACATGCAGTCTCTGGTGGCCGATCAACAAAATGAGCTGGGCAAACTGAGCCAGCAGCTGGAGGCGGTACAGGAGACCCGGCAGGGCCTGATCCCGCTGATGCTGCAGATGCAGGCCGATCTGGAGCAGCTGATACAAAATGACATGCCGCTGCGCAAGGAAGATCGCCTAGCGCGGGTGGAACAGTTGAAAGCGACCCTGGCCCGCGCCGACGTGAGCGAGGCGGAGAAGTTCCGCCAGCTGCTGCAGGCCTACCAAATCGAAGCCGAATACGGCAGCCGGTTGGATAGCTACTCTGCCGAGCTGGCGCTGGACGGCGCACCGCGCCGGGTCGATGTGCTGGCGGTGGGCCGGATCTCCCTGCTGGCGATGACCGCCGATCGCTCCCAGGCGTGGCGATGGTCTGCGCAGAGCAAGCAGTGGCAGCCCCTCGACAGCCAGTGGCTCTCTCCCATCGCCGAGGCGCTGGAGATGGCTGCCGACAAGAAGGTTCCCCAGTTGTTGAATGTCCCCCTTTCCGTCAGCCGTGGTCAGGAGGCCCAGTCATGAGCGTCACCATGAAGTGGTTCCCCCTCGCCATCGCCCTCTCTCTGGGCACCACCACTGCCGTTGCCGAGGAAGCCTGGCAGCAGCAGGAGCAAGCCCGTGAACAGCAGGCCCAGCAGGATCTGGCGTCCGTCTCCAAGGAACTGAACAGTGCCCGCGCCAAACTGGCCGCGGCCCAGAGCCTCAGCAAGCAGCTGGCGGCCGAGTTTGCCGGCAACGAAAAACAGTTGGTGGAGCTCAACGCCCAGTGGGAGCAGGCCTCCGGCGACATGAACGAGATCTTCGCGGTGACCCGTCAGGGAGCCAGCAACGCGGTCAAGCTGCTGAGCGAATCCGCCGTCGAGGGCCAGTACCCCGAGCGCCTCGCCCCGCTCAAGGCCATGGCGCAGGAGAAGCAGGTGCCGGATCGCGCCGCCCTCGCCCTGCTGCCCGCCACCCTGCTGCAGGAGATCCGTGAATCGGGCCGGGTTGCCCAGTTCGACGGCAAGGTGCTGGATGCACAGGGGGCTGCCAGCGAGCAGACGTTGACCCGGATCGGCAGCTTCGTGCTGTTTGGCGAGCAGGGGTTCCTGCAGCCAACCGCCGAAGGCCTGAGCCCGGTGCTGGGTCTGCCCGGCAGCGTGCTCTCCGCTGCGACCGCCTATCAGGGTCAGGAGGGGGAAGCGCTGCCGCTGGATCCCTCCCACGGCACCCTACTGGAGATGTTGGCACAAGCCCCCACCTTCTGGCAGCAAGTCCAGCAGGGCGGCCAGGTCGGCGCCATCATAGTGCTGCTGGCCGCCATCGGCCTGGGGATCGCCGGAGTACGGCTGTGGAGCCTCTCCCGTGAACTGGGCCGGGTTCGTCGCCAGCTCAAGAGCGGTGAATATTATGCCGACAACGCCCTCGGCCGGGTGCTGACGGTGGCCGACAAGCATCCCGAGCTGAGCATGGAGACCCTCGAACTGCGTCTAGATGAGGCGATCCTGCAGGAGACCCCCCGGATGGAGCGCGGCATCGGTATGGTCAAGGTGATCGCGGCCATCGCCCCCATGCTGGGCCTGCTCGGCACCGTGACCGGGATGATCGGAACCTTCCAGGCCATCACCCAGTTCGGCACCGGCGATCCCAAGATCATGGCGGGTGGCATCTCCATGGCGCTGGTCACCACGGTACAGGGTCTGGTGGCGGCCATTCCGCTGATCCTGGCCCACAGCCTGCTGCAATCCCGTTTCACCGAGCTTTCCAACGTGCTGGAGCAGCAGGTGGCCGGCATTCTGGCCGAGCGGGCCGAGAGCAATAGTGACGGGATGGAGCGGGCGGCATGATGCTCGACATCTGGCAACAGCTGCAGAGCTTCATGGGCCGTGGCGGCCCGGTGCTCTGGGTCATTCTGGCCCTGCTGGTGCTGATGTGGATTCTGATGATCGAGCGACTGCTCTACCTCAACCTGGGGTTTGCCCCGCTGCAGCGACAGCTGCTCGACCGCTGGCAGGCGCGCAGCGAGCGCCACAGCTGGCACGCTCGCGCGATTCGCGGGCGCTGGCTGGCCGAGGCCGAGCTTGAGCTCAATCGTCATCTGATCTTCATCCGCACCCTGGTGGTGCTCTGCCCCATGCTGGGGCTGCTGGGTACCGTGACCGGCATGATAGGCGTATTCGATGCGTTGGCCGCGGCCAACCGCTTTAACCCGGAGAGCATGGCGGGCGGGATCTCCCGAGCCACGATCCCCACCATGGCTGGCATGGTGGTCGCGCTTTCCGGCGTGTTGTTACTCAGCCGGCTCGAGAGCCAGGCCAAGCGTGCGCTGGCCAAGACCCGGGACGGCCTGCGAGAAGAGAAGGTAATGCAATGAGACGGCAATCCAAACGCCAGCGTGACGAAGTGCAGATCGACATGACCCCCATGCTGGATATCGTGTTCATCATGCTGATCTTCTTTATTGTCACCACCTCCTTCGTGCGCGAAGCCGGGCTCGAGGTGCACAGGCCCCAGGCCAGTCAGGCCAAGGCGCAGAAGTCCTCCAGCATCATGCTGGCGATCGGCGCCCAGGGGCAGATCTTCCTCGACCGCAAGCAGATCGATGTGGAGCGGGTGCAGGCCAGTATCGCCCGCCTGCTGGCGGAACAGCCCGATGCCAGCCTGGTGATCCAGGCCGACGAGCGGGTGCCCCACGGCAAGGTGGTACGGGTGATGGATGAAGCCAAGGCGGCAGGCATCGCCAACATCGCCGTGGCGGTGGCACCGAAATGAAATACAAGCTGATGAGCCTGGGACTGGGGATTGCCCTCAGTCTGGGGATCCTGCTGTTCATGGCCACCCTGGTGGAGCCGCCCAGAGGGGAGAAGGCGAGCGCCGAGCAGAAATCCATCGTCATCAACATGCAGAACGAGGTGACCGAGGTACAGGTGCGCGAGCGCCTGGTACCCCAGGAGCCGGAACCCTTGCCGGAGCCGCCTGCCGCGCTGGCCTCGACGCCGCTGCCTATGCCTGCGGCGACACCGCTGCCCTCGGTGCAGCCGAGCCTGGATCTGGTCTCCAGCCTCAGTGCGGTGCAGGTCTATGCCCCTGGCGTTGCGACCAGCCCTACCCCGGTTGCGAGCGGCAATTTCCATGGCCAGCAACAGGGGGCTGGGATTGGCGCCGGTGACATCTTGATGCCGTTGCAGCGGATCGAGCCGGTCTATCCCTATCGGGCCCAACAGGCCGGCATCGAAGGGTCGGTGACCTTGCGCTTCAGCGTCGATGCCGACGGCCGGGTGCAGGATGTGGAAGTGGTTGAGGCCAAGCCGAAGCGTCAGTTCGAGCGGGCGGCCATTCAGGCGATCAACAAGTGGCGCTACCAGCCGAGACCGGGCGCCACCGACAAGCTGGTGCAAGTCATCACGCTCAAATTCAAACTGGAGTCATAACTATGTTGCGGATCTGGATCTGTGTGCTGGCCCTGGTCAGCCAAGCCTGTCTGGCGATGGAGGTGAGCCCTCATTTCTCCCGCCAGCTGGAGCCCGTGATGAAGCTCTATCAGTCCGGCCAGTGGCAACAGGCCCAGAGTAAGGCATCCGGCCTCAAACCAAATAGCGAGGCTGAGCGTGCCTGGCTGGCGCAGTTGCAGGCATCCCTGGCCGCCAACTTGCAGCAGACCGCGCAGGCGAGTCGCTACGTGGAGCAGGCCCTGGCCTATAAGGAGTGGCCAGAGCAGCAACAACTTCAGTTGTTGCGTCTGCGCGGCGACATCCAGGCCCAGCAATCCAACTGGGCTGGCGCCATCGCCAGCTACAAGGCGGCTTTGGCCATCCAGGCTGACGATGCCTTGCGCCTGCGTCTGGCCGGCCTCTATTACCACAACAAGCAGTACGGTGAGGCGGCCAGTCAGAGTGAACAGCTGTTGAAGAAGAGCTGGCAGAAGCAGGCCGCTATCATTCGTCTCTCCGCCCTTACCGCACTGCAGCACTACAGTGTGGCGGCCGATCAGGCCGCAGAGCTGATCCGCTACGAGCCGAAAGAGAGCAAGTGGTGGCAGCAGGCTGTGTCGCTCAACCTCTCCGCCAAGCGCGGCGATCAGGCGCTGGCACTGCTGCAAACCGCCATCGACCGTCAACTGATGGATGACGCCGCTGCCCGCAACCAGCTGGTCCGTCTTTATGCCTGGCAGGGACTGCCCTATCGCGGTGCCCGTCTGCTGGAGTCTGCCATAGCCAAGGGGCAGATGAAGCAGAACGCCGAGAACCGCCAACTGCTGGCCCAATTGTGGGAAGGTGCTCGTGAGTGGCCGAAGGCCGTCGACAGCTGGCAACTGCTTGCCCGCGAGCATGCTCACCCCAAGGCGGCCATGCGCGCCGCCGAACTGTTGTTGCAACAAGGTAGAACGGATGCGGCCATGACCCAGCTCGCGGCCATCAAGTCGGTGAAAGGCGAGCAAGGCAATCGCGCCAAGGCGCTGCTGGTGCAGGCGCACCTCAATAAAGAGCAGTATGCCGAGGCGCTGGAGCTGGCCCGTGAACTGCAGCAGCAGGATAACTGGCAGCAGCGAGCGACCAGCTGGGTCAACTATATCCAGGCGCAAAGCGAAGAATTGAGCAAAAAAGCGGCTTGAAAGCAGGCTGAAGCCCTTGTTTTAGAGGCTTCAGCCTGCTTTTTCAGCAAGCGAACGCATTTTTGCAAAAAGCCCTTGTCATCGCTGCGCGGCTCCCTATAATGCGCCCCTACCAGCACGGCGGACCGCGCCAACCTGATGAGCTCGCTTCCTCGTGAAGCCAGCGCCGAAAGAAAAGCGAAAACAATCGCTTGACTTTCGAAGTGAGGAGCGTAAGATGCGCCTCCTCAACGCGATAAGCGTGACGCTCTTTAACAATTTGAATCAAGCAATCTGTGTGGGCACTCACAGCATCGAGCATCAAAAACAATTTTTGATTTTCAATGTCTGATGAAGTGACCAAAGCAACTTTTAGT
>NZ_JAGKRH010000077.1:0-11745 GCF_017939245.1 Aeromonas sp. PrichA-15
CCCGATGCACACGAGTGTGCTGGAAGGGGTGAACAACAAGATCAAAGTGATAAAGCGCATGGCATATGGATTTAGGGACTCAGAATACTTTTTTCTGAAAATCAAGGCGGCCTTCCCCGGAAAGCCGCGATGAACCTAAAAAAACGGGCCCGGCGCGAGTGCGCCGGGCCCGTTTTTCAATGAGGTGCTGGCTTAGTTGGCCTTGGCATCGCTCACGGCAGCTTCAGCCTTGGTGGCCACGTCAGCGGCAGCCTTCTCGACAGTAGCGGAAGCTTCGGAAGCAGCCTTCTCGACGGTAGCAGACGCTTCGCTAGCGGCTTTCTCGACAGTGGCAGCAACGTCTGCGGCCGGGGTCGCAGCCGGAGCGGCAGCTTCTTCTTTCTGACCACAGGCGGTCAACATCAGACCCAGGATACCGGCTACCAGTACTTTGTTCATGTGCATACCCTCAAAAAAAGATGGAGAGATGGTGCAGGGACCATCACTGTACGCCCCGGCTCCTGTCGGCACACCGGCCGCTGGAGCCCGAAGGCGCGCGAAATATATCCCCATATGCGGCCGATGAAAACGCGTATCACAATGATATTTTCTCGTTGGCATGATAAGAAACACTGCTGCAACGACAAATATTAATATAAAACACCCATCCATCACCAGATTCGCACAACAAATCGCCAATTACCTGACGATTGCCAGTCAGCTATTGTCTTTCTGTCAGGCTCTCGGCGCTGCCGGATTACGCCGTCAGTCAGACAGCTTCTGACAAGGCAGGCGCCGCCCCTGCTGGTCGCTCTCCCGGGCCAGGTCCAGCAAGGCCATCACCGCCAGAGCCTCGTCGGCCGGCACCGGGTTCTCCCCTTCTCCCCGGATGGCGGCGCAGACGCCGCGATAGTAGGCGCCGTAGTCCCCCGCCTCGCCAGCCACGGTCTGCTGCACGAGCTGACCGTCCCGGATCTGGCTGAGCTGGCCGGGGGCGGGATCCACGCCCCAGTCCGCCGCCGGAGGCCGCTTGCCCTCCTTGAGCTGCTCCTCCTGCACGTCCATGCCGAACTTGATGAAGGAGCCCTGACTGCCGTGCACCACGAAGCGGGGCATCACGGCCGACACCAGACAACTGCCGTGCAGAATGACCCGCATCTCGCCATAACCCAGCACCACATGGAAGTAGTCGTCCGCCAGGGCCCCGGGGCGCTGCTTACCCAGATCCGCCTGCAACCAGTCCGGCTGGCCGAACAGCTGGAGCGACTGATCCAGGATATGGGGGCCGAGATCGAACCAGAGACCGGAGCCCGGGCCGCCCGCCTCGCGCCAGCGCTGGCGCACCTCGGGGCGATAACGGTCGAAGTGGGATTCGAACTGGGCAACTTGCCCCAACGCTCCCTCCGCCAGCAGACGGCGCACCGTGAGGAAGTCCCCGTCCCAGCGCCGGTTGTGGAAGATGCTGAGCAGCCGTTGCTGCTTCTCCGCCAACTCGACCAGCGCCTTCGCTTCGGCCAGATCCAGGGCGAACGGCTTGTCGATCACCACGTGCTTGCCCGCCAGCAGGGCCTCGCGAGCGATGGGGGCGTGGGTGTCGTTGGGGGTGGCGATCACCACCAGATCGAGGCTGTCATCGGCCAGCACCTGCTCCAGGGTGCCGACCCGGGTGCCGGGCAACGCCGCCTGTACCTTGGCGGCATCCCGGCTCACCACCCAGCGCAGGGTCAGGCCTGGGGTCGTGGCCAGGAAGGGGGCGTGAAAGGTCTGTCCTGCGAAGCCGTATCCCACCAGGGCGGCGTTGATTGTGTGGCTCATCCGGTTTTCTCCACGGGTCTGTGATCATGCGAGGCAGGCGAGGTCACCTGAAAAAGAGAAGGGGGCTCAAGGCCCCCCGAGTGTGCTCATCAGAGCACAGGATTTATTGCAAACACAAGCGGCGACCCTGGCGGGTCATCAGCATCACCAGCGGGGGCAGCAGCAGCCACATGTGCAGGGCCAGCTGGCTCAGGGGATCCGGCATCAGCCAACCGGTGATCCCCACCAGGGCGCCGGAGCCGCTCATCTGGAACAGGCCGAGCAGGGCGGCAGCAGTCCCGGCGCAGTGGCCGAAGGGGGCCAGCGCCATACCGGCGGCGGCGCCCAGGATCATCGCAAAACCGATGCTGGAGAGGAACACCGGGCCCATCATAGCCAGCGGGTGCGGGATGTGCATGGCCAGGGTCAGGGTGATGGCGGAGAGCAGCAGCACCAGCAGGCCGATGCGCAGGGTCCGTCTTGGCCCTACCCGGGCGATGAAGCGCGGGGCCAGGAAGCAGGCCAGGATGTTGAGGGCAGCATTGGCGGTGAACCAGTGGCTGAAGCCACTCATGTCCAGCCCCAGGGTCACCATCAGTTGTACCGGCGCCGCTGTCACGTAGGCGAGGATCACCGCCATCGCCAGCATGCACAGCGCCGCGTTGAACAGGAAGCTCGGGGAGCGCAGCACCGGGCTGTAGCGGGACCAGCTGATGAGCGGGCCAGCACTGCTGGTCTCCTCAGGGCGGGTTTCCGGCATCCGCCACAGCAGCCAGCTGCCGACCACGACAGCGTAACCCGCCATGAACCAGAAGTTCGCCGACCAGCCCGCCTTGGCGGTGAGCCAGCCACCCAGCAGGGGCGCCAGTGCGGGGATGAAGCAGATGGCACCGTTCAGATAGGAGATCATCTGACCGCTCTTCTTGGGGCCATAGCTGTCACGGACCACCGAGAAGGCGGCCACCGAGGTGGCGCAGGCCCCGAAGCCTTGCAGCACCCGCGCCAGCATCAGCTCGCCCAGGCTGGCGGCAAAGCCGGCTGCCAGGGCGCTCAGGCCGTAGAGCAGCACGCCCCCCAGGGCAATGGGTTTGCGCCCGTAGCGATCGGCGAGCGGCCCCACCAGCAGTTGCCCCAGCCCCATGCTGAACAGGAACCAGGTGATGGTGCCCTGCATCAGGGTCACTTCGGCCCCCAGCTGCTCGGCCATCTGGGGGATGGCAGGCAGATAGATGTCGATGGCCAGCGGGCTGAACAACACCAGGAGTACAAGCAAAAGAATCAATGGCATCAGTCACCTCAAGCCCTACGAATATCGATTGGGCCGCGAGTCTACTGACTCAGAGTAATGAATTGAAATGGTATTTAATCACTTCGGTTATTCCCTGTTGGAAACATGTATCTCTTCTACCTCTCAGGGGGTGGAACCAGGATCCCCCGTTGGCACCGGATCCCGGGCAATTGGCGCTTTTACTAAACCCCTCCCCCGCATAGAATGCGCAGATTATTTTTGCGGAGGTGTGTGATGAACAAGCTTGTCCTGGCAACAGGGAACCAGAAAAAGGTGAAGGAATTGGCCGCCATGCTGGCCGATATGAAGATCCAGGTGATCCCGCAGAGCGAGTTTGCAGTCTCCGATGCCGACGAGACCGGCACCACCTTCGTCGAGAATGCCATCATCAAGGCCCGCCACGCCGCCCGCGTCACCGGCCTGCCCGCCGTGGCCGACGACTCCGGTCTGGAAGTGGATCTGCTGCACGGCCGCCCCGGCGTCTACTCCGCCCGTTTTGCCGGTGCCGGTGCCAGCGACAAGGAGAACATCGACAAGCTGCTGGCCGAGCTCAAGGGCGCGCCGGATTACCTGAAAAGCGCCCGTTTCTGGTGCGTGCTGGTCTACATGCGCCACGCCGACGATCCCACCCCCATTATCTGCCAGGCGAGCTGGGAGGGGATGATCATCGACGAACCCCGCGGCCAGCACGGCTTCGGCTACGACCCGGTGTTCTTCGTCCCCGACCACGACTGCACCTCGGCCCAGATGCCGGCGGAGCTCAAGAACCAGCTCAGCCACCGTGGCCAGGCCCTGGCCAAGCTCAAAGCGGCCCTGGCTGCGGTCAACTAAAGCGCTGTCTCCCGCCGCGTTGTCATCTACAATGGGGGCCGTCGGCCCCCGTTTCGTTCGCGGCGCCCCGCCCGTTGTCACCGGCAACCAGGGCCACCCGACCCCTTTTGATTGTTGAATACTGGAAATCCCATGCTGCAACTGCCGCCCCTCTCCCTCTATATCCACGTGCCCTGGTGCGTCCAGAAGTGCCCCTACTGCGACTTCAACTCCCACGCCCAGAAGGGGGAGCTGCCCCACCTCGAGTACGTGGCGGCCCTGCTGGAGGATCTGGAGCAGGATCTGCACTGGGCCCAGGGGCGCCCCCTCTCCTCCATCTTTATCGGTGGCGGCACGCCGAGCCTGCTCTCCGTCGACGCCATGCAGGCGCTGCTGGACGGAGTGCGTGCGCGCATCGAACTCACCGCGGACTGCGAGATCACCATGGAGGCCAACCCGGGCACGGTGGAGGCGGACAAGTTCGCTGGCTTCCAGCGGGCCGGCATCAACCGCATCTCCATCGGGGTGCAGAGCTTCCAGCAGGAGAAATTGACCCGGCTCGGCCGCATCCACGGCCCCGAGGAGGCGCGCAAGGCCGCCGAGCTGGCCCACGCCATCGCGCTTCCCACCTTCAACCTGGATCTGATGCACGGCCTGCCGGATCAGAGCCTGGACGATGCGCTCTACGACCTGCAGCAGGCTATCGACTGCGCGCCGCCGCACCTCTCCTGGTATCAGCTCACCATAGAGCCGAACACGGCATTCGCCTCCAAGCCCCCCACATTGCCGGAAGATGACACCCTGTGGGACATCTACGAGCAGGGCCACGCCATGCTGACCGCCCGGGGCTATCAGCAGTACGAGATCTCGGCCTATGCCAAAGAGGGGTATCAGTGCCGCCACAACCTCAACTACTGGCGCTTTGGCGACTATCTGGGGATCGGCTGCGGCGCCCACGGCAAGGTGACGGATCTCGCGAGCCAGCAGATCCTGCGTACCGCCAAGGTGAAGCATCCGAAAGGTTATCTGGATCCGAGCCGCCCCTATCTGGACAGCCAATGGCAGGTGAGCGCGGACGATCTGCCGCTCGAGTACTTCATGAACCGATTCAGATTGTTTGAACCCGCCCCCAAGGCGGAGTTCGAGGCCTTCACGGGGCTACCGCTGGAGCGGGTGGAGACCATGCTCGCCATCGCCCGGACCAAGGAGCTTATCGAGGATCTTGGCGATAGCTGGCAGCTCACGTCCCTCGGGCATCGCTACCTCAACGTGCTGCTCGAACTCTTTATGGACGAGTGAGCACGGGTTCACTCTCTTGCGTCAAGACCGCAAGTCAGCACCAGCGAATAGAACAACAATCAGGGCGCTATTGGCGCCCTGATTGTGTTAACTGATGCCTTGCGGCAGAAACCCGCTCAGCAGCAGACGCTTGCCATCTGCTGTTGGCCGGGCTCCCACCGCTTGCCGTGCTTGGCCTTGCGCTGATAGCTGCCCTTGCCCTTCTTGCTCGGCTCGACCCGGGCCTGGAACAGGGGGGAGGTCACCAGTGCCTTGAGGTGGTTGTCCTGAATGGTGCCGCGCTGATGTTCGCAGGCGGGTTCGGCGGTGACACAGGTCACCTTCTTCTTGGCCATATGGGCTCCTTGATGGGGGTGTCGTGTTTGCCTATCGTCCCTGCCTGGAAGGGCAGATGGCGAAAAACGCGCCGATTGTGCGCCTCTTGCCTCCCCCGTGCAAGCTGTCAGGCGGGGTGATAGATAACCCGCACCAGGCCGCTTGGCAGCACGGCGCTCGACACCGGTCTCAACCCTGCGGGGAGAGGCCCGGTAAAGAGCGGGATCCCGCCCCCCAGGGTGACCGGCACCCAGAACAGGGTCAGCTCGTCCACCAGGGCCCCCTGCAGACCCTGCCTCACCAGCTCCCCGCCATCCAGATAGAGGTGACGGCTTCCCCCCTGCCACAACTCGTCCAGCACCTGCGCCAGCGCCCCCTGCCGGAAGGAGACCCGAGGACGGGGGTCGGCGGGCCTGTGGGTCAGTACCACCAGCGGCTTGTCCCCGTAGGGCCACTCGGGAAAGGCGCTCACGATATCGTAGGTGTTGCGCCCCATCAGCAGGGTGTCCGCGCTCGCCATCAGGGCGCTGTAGCCGGTCTCCTGCGGCCCGTCGCCACCATAGGGGGCCAGCCATGCCAGATCGCCCCCCTCCCCGGCGATGAAACCGTCGAGGGAGAGGGCGAGAAAGGCGGAGACCCGGGGCCGACGCAGCTCAGTGCTCATGGTCGTGATGCTCGTGGCGGGAAGGGGCGCCGGACTCCAGGGTCTCGAGGATGGCGCAGTGCTCCGCCGAGCGCGGGCCGCCGCAGCAGATGTCGGAGAGGGCCTTCAGGTTCTCGCGAAAACGGGTCAGCTCCAGGAGCTTCTGCTCCACCTGTTCGAGCTTGGTGTCAGCCACCGCCTTCACCTCCTGGCAGGTGACCTTGGCCTTGTTGGTGTCGAGGGCAAGCAGCTCGCCGATGTCCGCGAGGGAGAAGCCCACCGACTTGGCGCGGATGATGAACTCCAGCCGCCGCTTGTCCTGCTCCCCGTAGAGGCGATAGCCGGATTCGTTGCGAATGCCCGGCGAGATGAGGCCGTTCTTCTCATAAAAGCGCAGGGTGTCGGCCTTCACCCCGCACGCCTTGGCCAGTTCACCGATCCGATACATGGTCCTCTCCCCCCGCATGACATTCCCGACATGGTACTCAATATAAACCGGCCTCCACTATCACCTCTTTGCCCGGCGATTGCCAGTCAAAGGCAGGAAAGCAGCAGCTAACCCCTCACTTGCCGGCCATTTATCCCCAAAACACTGAAAAGACAAACGTTTCACAAAAATTCACCAGAAAACGTTTAACGCCGCATCCCACAAGGGTTTGTCTCTTTAAAAAATCCACCACAGGTCACATTTTTTGTGTAGAATACGCGCCCACAAGAGAGCGTCGCGTCAAGCGGGCATTTCCTAAAACGCTTTTGCCAACGGCCGCCCCGGGCGAGAGTGGTTTGCGAAATCCCCCACTTCCATTTATTTGGGGACTCTCTGTGTGTTGAGCCTCGCCTCCCATGGAACGGTCCCCGTTATGCTGAGGACGATAGTGTGATGGAACAAGCTCGACCCATTCGCCGTGCACTGCTGAGTGTGTCTGACAAGACTGGCATCCTGGAATTTGCCAAGGCACTCGACGCGCGTGGTGTGGCCCTGCTCTCCACCGGTGGTACCGCCAAGCTGCTGGCCGATGCGGGCCTGCCGGTGACCGAGGTGTCCGACTACACCGGATTCCCCGAGATGATGGACGGCCGGGTCAAGACCCTGCATCCCAAGGTACACGGCGGCATTCTCGGCCGTCGCGACCGGGATGACGCCATCATGGCCGAGCACGCTATCTCCCCCATCGACATGGTCGTCGTCAACCTCTATCCCTTCGCCGCCACCGTGGCCAAAGCCGGTTGCACCCTGGAAGACGCCGTCGAGAACATCGACATCGGCGGCCCGACCATGGTCCGCTCCGCTGCCAAGAACCACAAGGACGTCACCATCGTCGTCAAGGCCTCCGACTATGACCGCGTCATCGCCGAGATGGATGGCAACGGCAACAGCCTGACCCTCTCCACCCGCTTCGATCTGGCCATCGCCGCCTTCGAGCACACCGCCGCCTACGACGGCATGATCGCCAACTACTTCGGCACCCTGGTGCCCTCCTACGGCGAAAACAAGGAAGGCGACGAAGAGTCCCGCTTCCCCCGCACCTTCAACAGCCAGTTCATCAAGAAGCAGGACATGCGCTATGGCGAGAACAGCCACCAGGCTGCCGCCTTCTACGCCGAAGAGCAGGCCGCGCCGGGCTCGGTAGCAAGCGCCATCCAGCTGCAGGGCAAGGCCCTCTCCTACAACAACATTGCCGACACTGATGCGGCGCTGGAGTGCGTGAAGGAGTTCAGCGAACCGGCCTGCGTCATCGTCAAGCATGCCAACCCCTGCGGCGTCGCCATCGGTGACGACCTGCTGGCAGCCTACGATCGCGCCTACCAGACCGACCCCACCTCGGCCTTTGGCGGCATCATCGCCTTCAACCGCGAACTGGACGGCGAGACCGCCGCGGCCATCGTCGCCCGCCAGTTCGTGGAAGTGATCATCGCCCCCAGCATCAGCCAGGCAGCCCGCGAGGCGGTCGCCGCCAAGCAGAACGTGCGCCTGCTGGAGTGCGGCCAGTGGACTGCCCCGGCGCAAGGCTTTGACTTCAAGCGCGTCAACGGCGGCCTGCTGGTGCAGGAGCGCGATCTGGGCATGGTGACGCTCGGGGATCTGACCGTGGTCAGCCAGCGTCAGCCCACCGAGGCCGAGTTGCAGGATCTGCTGTTCTGCTGGAAGGTCGCCAAGTTCGTCAAATCCAACGCCATCG
Source organism: Aeromonas sp. PrichA-15 (assembly GCF_017939245.1). Lineage (NCBI taxonomy): Bacteria > Pseudomonadati > Pseudomonadota > Gammaproteobacteria > Aeromonadales > Aeromonadaceae > Aeromonas > Aeromonas sp. PrichA-15. The sequence continues at coordinate 8,309 of NZ_JAGKRH010000077.1, forward strand.
TCTACGCCAAGAACGGCCAGACCATCGGCGTGGGAGCCGGCCAGATGAGCCGCGTCTACTCTGCCAAGATCGCTGGCATCAAGGCCGAGGATGAAGGGCTGACCGTGGCGGGCTCCGTCATGGCCTCCGACGCCTTCTTCCCGTTCCGCGACGGCATCGATGCCGCCGCTGCCGCGGGCATCTCCTGCGTCATCCAGCCAGGTGGCTCGATGCGCGACCAGGAGGTGATCGACGCCGCCAACGAACACGGCATGTGCATGGTGTTCACCAACATGCGTCATTTCCGTCACTGACAGCCCAGGGCCGCCGATGGCGGCCCTGCCTCTTTAGCACCGGATCCTTTCCACTGGCAGGTTGCCACCGCAGCGCCAGTGAACTCAGACAGAAGCGAGCGAGACGATGAAAGTACTGATCATTGGCAACGGCGGCCGTGAACACGCCCTGGCCTGGAAGGCCAAACACTCCCCCCTGGTGACCCAGGTCTTCGTGGCACCGGGCAATGCGGGCACCCAGCTTGAGCCGGGCATCGAGAACGTCGCCATCCAGGCCACCGACATCGAGGGCCTGCTGGCCTTCGCCAAGGCGAACCAGATCGGCCTCACCATCGTCGGACCGGAAGCCCCCCTGGTGAAAGGGGTAGTCGATGCCTTCCGCGCCGCCGATCAGACCATCTTCGGCCCGACCGCCGCCGCCGCCCAGCTCGAAGGCTCCAAGGCCTTCACCAAGGACTTCCTGGCCCGCCACGCCATTCCCACCGCCGATTACCAGAACTTCACCGAGGTGGAGCCGGCGCTGGCCTATCTGCGCGAGAAGGGCGCCCCCATCGTCATCAAGGCCGACGGTCTGGCCGCCGGCAAAGGGGTGATCGTCGCCATGACCCTCGACGAGGCGGAAGCGGCGGTGCGTGACATGCTCTCCGGCAATGCCTTCGGCGATGCCGGCGCCCGGGTGGTGATCGAGGAGTTCCTGGACGGGGAAGAGGCAAGCTTCATCGTCATGGTGGACGGCGAGCACGTGCTGCCCATGGCCACCAGCCAGGATCACAAGCGCGCCTTCGACGGCGACACCGGCCCCAACACCGGCGGCATGGGGGCTTACTCCCCGGCCCCCGTGGTGACCGACGAAGTGCACCAGCGCGTGATGGAACGGGTGATCATGCCGACCGTGCGCGGCATGGCGGCCGAGGGCAACGTCTACACCGGCTTCCTCTACGCCGGCCTGATGATCGATGCCGAGGGCAACCCCAAGGTGATCGAGTTCAACTGCCGCTTCGGCGACCCCGAAACCCAGCCCATCATGCTGCGGATGCAGTCCGATCTGGTGGATCTCTGCCTCGCCGCCTGTGCCGGCCAGCTGGATCAGAAGGAAGCCGTCTATGACCCCCGTGCCGCCATCGGCGTGGTGCTGGCAGCGGGTGGCTATCCCGGCGACTACACCAGCAACCACCCCATCAGTGGCCTGCCGGTGGACGAAGTGGCAGGGGAGAAGGTGTTCCATGCAGGCACCCGCCTGGAAGGACACACCAGCCTGACCCAGGGTGGTCGCGTGCTGTGCGCCACCGCCCTCGGCCACACGGTGCAGGAAGCCCAGCAGCGGGCCTATGCCCTCGCTGGTCGCATCCAGTGGGACGGCATCTTCTATCGCAAGGACATCGGCTGGCGTGCCATTGAGCGCGAGCAGGCCGAATAAGGGCCGGATCCCGATCACTCAAAGGGCCTGCGGGCCCTTTTTTTGTTGCACAGCACCTGCTCTGGCAGTGAAATCGTCCATGGATGATGACTTTCAAAAACAAAAACACCTGAAAAACTCACCTGACTTTAAAAAACCGATGTGTGATAAATAATGGCAGCATGATTCACTGCCTGCGAGCCCCTTCCCGGACCAGATGCGCGCCCTTGTATCCCTGCCGGAGGCGAGATCCGGTGGCCGTTCTCTTTCGGCTACATTCCCACAGCAATCCCCTGCACAATTCGTCACAATTGGTCGCACTTTCTTCATACAATGATCGCCCTTTCATGGCATCATGATGCGTGAAACCGCACTCAAATGAGTGCTATAACAACCTGCAATCTCGTCGTCTCATAAGGAAATCCCATGCTGAAAACTGTGCGTCCCCTGCTGCTGCCCCTGATGTTTGGCCTGATGGCCCTGCCTGCCATGGCCGGCGATCTGGAGCAGCCGATGAAGAAGATCGGCTTCAACTACAAGCAGGCCGTCAAGGCCGACGACGCGGCCACCATGGAGAAATACATCAAGGAGATGAAGGCCCAGCTGGACGTCGCCAAGGGCAAGAACATGCCCGCCGCCAAGAAGGAGAAGTTCCTGGAAGGCATGACCGAAGTGCAGACCGAGCTGGATGCCAGCCTGGCAGCCCTCCAGGCCGGTGACGAAGCCAAGGCGCGCGAGCACCTGGCCAAGGTCAACGACCTGAAGAAGGAGTACCACAACTATGCCAAGCAAAAAGGCTGATCCCTTCCACTGGGATGCTCTGGTGCGCCTCACCCACTGGGGTGTGGCGGCCATCTGTATCGGCAATCTCTGGCTCAACGAGGCGGGCGAGGAGTGGCACGAGCGGATGGGATACGCCGTCATGGTGCTCATCGGCATACGCCTGCTGTGGGGGCTCACCTTCGCTCGCGGCCACGCCCGCCTGCGTGCCCTCATCCCGAGCCGGGAGGATTTTCGCCATCAGGCCGACGCCCTGCGCGAACGGACCCCGCCCACCCCGGGCCATCACGGCAGCGGCAAGCTGGCGGTCTGGGCACTCTGGCTGCTGGTACTCGCCACCGCAGGGACCGGCTGGTTCCAGAACACCGAGACCGGCTTCGATCTGGGGGCGGACGACTGGCACGAGTGGTGCACCTGGGTACTCCAGGGCATGATCGCCCTGCACCTGTGCGCCATCGCCTACACCTCCTGGCGCCAGCGCAGCAACCTGGTCACCCGCATGCTGCCAGGGCGTCGTGCCCGGGCCAGTGCCGGGCAGCAGGAACCCAACGTCTGAACGTTCACGGGGCCCTGCGGGGCCCCTGTTCATCCCCTTCGCTACCCGCTTGACGGGATCTCGCACCGATCTGCTCCCCTCTGCCCCCTCCTGCTGCCACCGAATAGCATGAAAGCATTTTCATTCACATTTCTTAATTAATTCAGCCTGTTCGATTTTCAACCACGTCGATTTCATGAATGCTACGGAGCTGAACGAGGTTGTTTGTTGTCCGTTCGACTACACGACAGTGATACGTCAATAACAAGATCGAAGGGAAAATCGTCATGCACAACACACTGTTTCGAACCAGGGCGGGATCGCACTTTGTTAATGAAATTTGAACAGGCAGATCGTCTGTGATCTAATCGCGTCTCCATGCAGGAGGCACGCGCTATGACGTTGATTGAACACCTTACCCTTGTCGAAGAAACTCGCTCTGAGATCAATCGTA
>NZ_JAGKRH010000008.1:0-46555 GCF_017939245.1 Aeromonas sp. PrichA-15
AAGGCATCTTGCGGAATACTGCTTCCGGTTTAATCATCGTTTTGACCTCAAGAGCATGTTGGTTGAATTGGGGCATGCAGTCGTGGCAAGCCCTCCGATGCCATATCGGCTCTTGAAGCTGGCTGAGGGTCATGGGTAATCAGGTTGGAGAATCCGCTCTCGTTCAGTTTTTTCAGCAAATATCCTTCTGAACAGCCAATCTCCAGTATATTTTCATCTTTGCCAAAATGACTTGTTATGGTATCAAACATACCGTCATATTTAGAGGCGCCGATATTATTCAGCGGAGAAATATATAGATAGTTGTCATATATTTCCGTTAGTTCTTCCGATGATAATTTCTTGGATGCAAACCCCACCAGACAATCTTTGCAGGCACTGACCTGCAATTCCGACACCTTTACCGGAAAATCACCTGAGTATGCAGATAAAACGGCTGGCATCTTGCGTTCAAGGAAAACCAATGTGTTATCACTGTGACAATATGGACATCTCATGGTCCTCTCCTAACGATGTGATCAGGATTGATGAAACAAAGTTGAACGATCGCAATATCTATGGATTCTCATCCATCACATCATGCAACGAAATACCTATTCTCAAAGACGACTACGCCTGCGCAGAACCCCTGCATCCATAAGCTTTCTAGCCAAGGGCTCGACTCGCCAAAACGGTACTTCGATGATCTCGGCAATCTCAAAAAGGCTCAGATGACCATCGCTGTAAGCCAGCAGGTTCATCATATCCTTTACCTGTGCACCGGACTCACGTGTTGATAGATTCGGATAGAGGCCACGACGCCCCAATTGGGGCTCACCCAATACGGTAGCCTCACAGTATTCATCCAACTCCAGACACTCGATCGCCCGCCGCAACGCTAGGAAACTATCCGCCAGCCCCCGCGGCGTGACCAGAGTAAGATCGTCCAAAGAGGTGTGGTATTCGGAATAACAACCGTACTTGCTGCGCATCATGGTGGTGACTGGCAAGTCTATGCCAGGAGCACATAGCTGACGTTCGTTGGAACCCCTATCAAGATAGCTATACGCCATATAATCAGGTGCGATATGGCCCAACACATGGCGTCCTATGCGATCAGCTATAGAATTCCCCTGTCTGGATGGTAAGAATGAGTAACACCTTTCATCCCCCATACATGTCAGATTAAAACCAGCCAACGTATGAGACTTGAGGTGCTCCAGATGGCGAGAGAGATAAACGATAGCCCCGATTGTCTCAGGAACAAGCATCAATCGATAGCTGTAGCGTCGCTTAGGCAAGGAGGCCAGCCAGGCCATCAAAAACACTCCGACACCTGGGCCGGACAACTCGTTGTTGGCCATGGAGGGGTGGCAAACATAGCTGGATAACAAGATTTCCTGCTCACTCTCCCCCGGTAGCACCCACTCGGCATAAGTCAGTGAGCCCGGTTGCAAGCTGGTATCGATCACAACCTCATAATTTCCTTCGGGTAACGCTTCCCGCACATTGTGGGGTAAACAAAAGCCCCAACGGCGCTGATAATAAGACGTGACATAGGGGATGGCATCCGGTAACTCAGGCAAGGAGTGCAAGTGAGGTTGTAATTCTGCTAAAGGGAGAGTACAGCGTACCGGTTCTGAGTAACCCACCAAATGCAAGTTACTATCATTGAAATCAACCACCTTGTGCCCATCAGGTCCCAAGATGTAAGCCTCTCTGACATTCCACTCATCCGGCACTGTCCAATCAAAAAATGTGCTTCCGCTGGCAACTTCATGGATCTGCAATTCAGGTAAACAATGTTCGCGAAACAGGGCCAATGTTTTTCTTACACCATCGCCTGTCAAGCTGCGATTGAGCGGAAACAGCAAGGAAAGCAAACGATGCAGCTGTTCGCCAAGCTGATCCTGGTCAGCCCAGTCTGTAGGCAAATAACAACTGTCATGATTCGGCATCATTCAACCCCCTCAATTAGCTCAACAATATGTCCCAAGGGACTGAGAAAAAACTGGACATGAGAGCCCCCAAAAGCGATCGCTGGCAGGCTGGGCCCAAGGGGCAGGTGACGCTGTTCGCGCAGCCGTTCGGCGCTCTCCTGCAGGTTGCTCACCCGATAGGCAAGGTGGTTGATGACGTTGCGCCGGGTCTTGAGTACCTGGGCAACCGGACTCTCCTCGCCGGCCGGGGCGACCAGCTCGTAGCAGATACCATGGTCGTCGTGCGCGAACTGCACCCAGACCCGTTGCAGCGGATCTTCCACCGCCGCCGAGAAGCGGCTCAGCCCCAGCACGTCGCGGCAATAGGCCACACCGCTCGCCAGGTCCGGTACCACCAGTCCGATGTGATCAAACTGCATGGGACTCTCCTCCCGCCCGGATCAGGGCGTATGGGGCCGCCGCCAGCAACTCGCTGGCGGCCAGGATGAAGTCGCGGCACGACACAGCCCAGACCGGCACCCGCTGGCACAGCGTCTGGCGCCAGGCGCCCCGCTCCTGCAGCAGGGCCACCAGCCGGGAGAGGTCGATTTCGCTGGCCAGCGACAGGTCGCGCACATAGTAATCCGCCTGCCACTCCCGCACGCGGCCATCGACGCGCACCTGGCCCGCAAACATCTTGTGATAGCGGTAGGGGACGGCCAGCCGCTGCTCCACGTAGTGGGTGAAGGTGATGCGGTCGGGGTGGCAACCCAGCCCCAGCAGCCAGCCGTCCTGCTCCGCCAGCCAGCCGAACGGGCTCTCCTGACCGAAACAGTCGTGACACTCCCGGGCCACCAGCGCAGCCCCCTGCGGGCCGCTGATCGCCATGCTGAAGACGGGATCACGCGTGCGCACCACCCCTTCCCGCTGGCGGAACAGCTCCGTCATCAAGCCCACCTTGCTCGGGGTCTGCGCAGGGTCGAAGCACTCGTCCGCCATCGGGCTGTAACTGAAGGTCGGCACCAGCAGGTGCCCGCCCAGCCACTGCTCGAGGCATGTCCAGAAGGCCGCGATACCCGCGGCGTTGCCCATGCCGGCAAACTGGGCCACCACCATGGCATCCGAGTGCACCATCAGGGCGCCGCCTCTGGGGATCCCCAGCTCGGTCAGCGCCTGCTCGAGCACCTGTTTCACACGGCAACCCCTTTGCTAAGCAGGGCTTGCTGGATGTCGGCCAGGCTCTTCAACTCGGCCAGCTCCTGCGGCTCGAACCGCACGGCATAGTGCTGCTCGACCAGCAGCAGCAGGTTGAAGTGACCCAGAGAGTCCCACTCGGGAAAGCTGCCGAGGGCAGACTGTGCGTTGATGCTGGCCTGGGGGAACTGCTGATGTGCCAGCGCAATAAGGTCATTCATTGGCATAGAACTCCAAAAACGGGAGAGAAAGAGAACAGAGATCAAGCGTGAGGAACAGCTCGTCCGCCAGCGGCAGCAAGCCCGCTGGAGTGGTTATCGGCCGGGTTGGCAGGCTCGCCAGAAAATCCCGCGCCGGCTGGTTGCGGGTGGTGACAACCAGGCTGATGACCAGCTCGGTCACGCCTTGCGCCCGCAGATGGTTTGTCAGTTGCGCCAGCAGCCAGTATTCGAAACCGCGCCCCAGCACCCGGCAGCTGATGGCCAGGGTATCCAGCAGCGCCCTGCCCTCATCGAGCGGGCGCACCACCAGCAGCGCCGTCATGCCGTGATCGGCGAATCTGTCTCGCAGGCCGGCCAGCCAGACGTAGCCCCCCTCGGCGGCCAGCCGGGCCAGTTCCGCCGCCTGATAGCGGCGGCCGGAGAGGTTGAACTGATTGGTCTTCTGGCTGAGCTGTTCGGCTCGCAATTGGTTGCCCGGGGAGAGCGGCTGCCAGTCGGCCTGCAGCGCCAATTGCTGCAGGAAGGCGTGCTCGTCGCCCAGTTGCCGGCGCACCGCCTCGGCCTCGACCTGGGCCTGATAGGAGTGCTGCCGCAGGCCGTCATCCCGGCTCTGGTGGCGACTGCACAGGGCCGGCAGCGTCAGCAGGACATCCGGCCAGCTCCAGAGATCGGCCGGCGGGGTAATCACCAGCACCTCGGGGCAGTTGGCCCGCACCTCGGCCCGCTCCAGCTCGCTGTCATCCCAGAAGACCAGGCTGTCCAGCCCGACATTGAGGCGGGTTGCCAGCCGCCGCAGCCCCTGGGATTTGGGCTCCCAGCCGATTTCGGCGGCGGCGATCTGCGCCCGTGTCAGCACCATGCCCGGATGCTCGTCAAACAGCCGCCACACATCGTCCGCCAGATTCTTGGAGCAGAGCGCCAGTACTATGCCCTGCCCGTGCCAGTGGCTGGCCGCCTGCTGGAAGGCCTGGTAGAGCCGGCCCATCCCGTCCTGCCCCAGCAGGACGCCGCCGACACCGTCTTCGCCGACCACACCGCCCCACAGGGTATTGTCGCAGTCGAGCACCAGCACCTTGTGGGCGGGTTGCTGCAACCGCTGCAGCAAGGGGAGCATCCACTGCGCCAGGCTGGCCAGACCGGCCATGGAGAAGGGGCAGGACATCAGATAGAGGTTGCGCCGATCGAAGCAGTGCTGGCGGCCATGCTGTTGCAGCCAGAGCGGCAGGTGCAGGTCGTCCAGGCCGGGTTGCTGCAGGCGCAGGCGGGCCATCTGCTGCTCGAACGCACTGGCCAGCGCGGCGAGCACGGCAGGAGCAGGGCCATAGACACAGAGCGGAGCATGGCTGCAGGCCCCCACCAGCAGGTGATCCTGCGGGCGGCGCTGCAGATGCTGCAACAGAGGCAGGCAGAGCGCGTCGACAAAGGCGGCAACCGCCAGCTGCTGATCGTCCTGCGCCAGACGGCCCCACTCCTGCAGGGTCCGGGCGGGCACCAGATCTTCCCACAGCCAGATGATGATGTGGGTCCCGGCCGCGGCATCGGCGCCCTGATTCATCAGGGTCTGCAACCACTGGCCATGGGGGGCCACCTGCACTTCGCCATATTCAGCCAGGGGTCGCCAGGCGAGGTTGCCCGGCATCAAGAACGAACTGCCACTGAGATGAATCGATGTCATGGCTTCTCCCACTCCGCTGTCGGCACCATCCAAGTTTTAATAACTTTGCTTGATCGTCTTTGATCTTCTAGAAAAATAAAAGCCTTTTCAGTCATTTATATCAGTAGTTGATGCTGACATAGGGGACTTCGGTCACATCCCACGCCTGCTTGAGGTAGACGGTGAGCACGAAGAAGAAGTTGGCCAGCAGATTGGCGAAGCGATAGAGGATAGGATCGAAGCGCACGCCGCTCTCTTCCAGGCGTACCAGCAGACGCACCACCTTCTTGCTGCCACAGCGGCACAGGTGCAGGGTGGGTATGGGCTGGGGCCCCTGGGGCAGCACGAAGCCGGTCACCCGGCCGCGACTCGCCTCGTTGTAGTGATCGTACCGTCCCTTCAGCCAGTCCAGATCCTCCTCGAAGATGCCGAGCCGTCCCCGCACCGAGCCGTTGAGGTTGTAGATGAGCCGCTGCAGGGTCGCCAGATCCGCCATCACGGGCCGGGTATCCTCATCCGGCATCAGATGAGAGAGCACGGCCCCCACCTGGCAGCAGAGCTCGTCGGTGGCGATCTCGTAGTCGCACTGGAACTGGGTTTCGAAGATGAAGGGGTAGCAGAGCTCGCGCTTGTCTCTTGGCTTCTTGGGGTTCATGGCATCGCCGGGCTGGGGAAAAGGGCAGTGTGCCAGCCCGGGGACGGGCTGGCAAACACCCCGCCCCCGCCGGCATCACGGGGGCGTCGCCAGACTAGCCGGTCGCCATCTGCTGGCCAAGCAGTCGCATGGCTTCCAGCATCCGCTGGTTGAAGCCCATGAAGCCTGCCCCCTGGATCGCCCCGTCCTGACCCCGCGCCGCCAGCACGGTGGGCGTCAGCGCCTCCTGCTGGGAAGGGGGCAGCAGGGCGTCGGCCTGCTGCTGCAACCGGCTGAGCCTCGGCAGGTAGTCCGCCAGGGGCTTGAGGCTCTCCTGCAGGGAACTGGCCCCCTGGTAGGTCTGACTCAACTTGGCCGATTGCTTGAGCTTGAGGGAGTAGGAGACCAGCTGGCTGTCATCCAGTTGCAGCCCGTTCAGCCCGTCAGCCAGAGTCTTGCCGTCGCCCCCCTTGAAGAACTGCCCGGCCAGCTCGTCCAGCCCCTTGACCAGGGTGCCGATGGCATCCATCTCGGCACTGTCGAGATCCCCCTCCAGGGAGAAGTCGAAGCTCTGGCTCGACTTGAGGCTGAACTGGCTGCCGCCCCCATCGCTCTGGGACTTGAACTGCCAGCTGTCGCTGAAGCGCAGCATCACCTTGTCCCCATCCCGGGTCTCGATCTCGAGGAGGGCCTGCTGGCGGCTGGCCATCCTGGCATCCCCCAGATCCGTGGTCGACACCTTGCCGAAGAACTCCTTCTCGAACTCGTCGAGCCCCTTCTGGATCAGCTTGTAGCTCTGATCCATGCCGGTCTTGATATCCTCGTTGTCCGCCCAGTCACCGAGCTGCTTCCTGGCGTCACCGAAGCCCTTGTCCACCCCCTTGCGGGCCTGCTCCATCATCTTGGTCAGGTCGTCGTCGGACTTGCCGTCGGCACGGGCCGCGCCTATCCGCCCGGTGACGAACTGCAACACGTTGTCCGCCACCGACTGGAAATCGAACAGGGTCTCCGGGGTGATCTCCTGGGGCTCCTGCACCTTGGGTGCCTTGTAGCCCTGGCCGTTGATCTCCAGCGCAAATTGCAGCGCCTGCTGGATCAGCACCTGGGCCCATTTCGGGGGCTTGTTCAGGGAGACCTCATCCCCCTTGTCCGCCGTCTTCGACTCCGTCTGTTGAGGCGATTTGGGAGCAATGCCCACTCCCTTGGGTTGGGCTGCGCCCATGCCATCAATTTGCATCATTACTCTCCCGCCTATAGTGGTGGATCGGTTATCGGCCCGACTGGCCACTTCTTGACCACAAAAAACTTGGACAATCCGCAACGGCCTTTTAAAATCCCCACCCTTTGGTTGGCTGCGGCCTTCCCACGGTCTTTCCCCGGCTCAGCCCGGTGCATGCGAGGTATCCATGACTCAATCCCAGCCATCTTCCGCCGACGCCCAGGGCAGACGGACTCCTGCCGACTACCAGGCCCAGCTCGACGAGAAGCGCGATCGCCTCACCCAGCTGTTCGCCCCCTTCAATCCGCCTGCGCTGGAGCTGCACGCCTCTCCCGCCCAGCACTACCGGATGCGCGCCGAGTTCCGCATCTGGCACGAGGGGGATGACCTCTTCCACTGCATGTATGCACCGGCCACCAAGGAGATTATCCGGGTCGACAGCTTCCCCACCGCCAGCCTGCTCATCAACCGACTGATGCCGGTGCTGCTGGAGGGGCTGCGCCCGCACCCCGTGCTGCGCAAGAAGCTGTTCCAGATAGACTACCTCTCCACCCAGTCCGGCCAGATCTGCGTCAGCCTGCTCTACCACCGCAAGCTGGAAGCCGAGTGGCAGCAGGCCGCCGAGGCGCTGCAGGCCGACCTGCGTGCCAAGGAGTTCGAGCTGCAACTGATTGGCCGCGCCCACAAGCAGAAGATCTGCCTGGGGGATGACTTCGTCATCGAACGCCTGACCGTCCAGGGGCGCGAGCTGGTCTACAAGCAGGTGGAAAACAGCTTCACCCAGCCCAACGCCGCCATCAACGAACAGATGCTGGGCTGGGCCCTGGACGTGACCAAGGGGAGCGAGGGGGACCTGCTGGAGCTCTACTGCGGCAACGGCAACTTCTCCATCGCCCTGGCGCAGAACTTTCGCAAGGTGCTGGCCACCGAGATCGCCAAGCCGAGCGTGGACTCCGCCCAGTTCAACATCGCCGCCAACGGTGTCGACAACCTGATCATCCTGCGCATGTCGGCGGAGGAGTTCACCATGGCGATGCGCGGCGAGCGGGAGTTCAACCGCCTCAAGGGGGTCGAGCTCGGCGCCTACCAGTGCAACACCATCTTCGTCGACCCGCCCCGGGCCGGTCTGGACGACGCCACCGTCAAGCTGGTGCAGGATTACGACAACATCCTCTACATCTCCTGCAACCCCGAGACCCTGCAGGCCAACATGGCCGTGCTCGGTGAAACCCACGAGATCGCCCGCTTCGCCCTGTTCGACCAGTTCCCCTGGACCCACCACATGGAAGCCGGGGTGTACCTGAAGCGCAAGGGCGGCTGATCCGGGCGGTTCCCCGGCTGCTCCATGGCAGCCGGAGCCGCTTTGGCCACTAAAGGGCGCGGATCCTGCCTCATCGCGCTGCCCCGACCCGCCACGGGGCAAGTGGGGCGGCCCGATGCCAACCGGTTCATCCTGTCCCCCCTTCTCCCCCGGGAGAAGGGGCAAAAACCCCCGCATTGATTAGTTATCCCGGTGCAGAGCGCGGACGCAGCCGTTATGCTGGCGACACGCCCACTCACGCCATGACCGGGGAACCACGCCACCATGCCACGCGTTCTGTTTGTTGAAGACGATCCCGAGATAGGCCAGCTCATCAGCAGCTGGCTCGGTCGCCACGACATCGAGGTGCTGCTGGAGACCCGGGGTGACCGGGCACTCGACAGGGCCCTGGCCGAGCAGCCGGATCTGGTGCTGCTCGACATCATGCTGCCGGGGCAGGATGGCCTCTCCCTGTGCCGGGATCTGCGCCCGCGCTTTGCCGGCCCCATCGTCATGCTCACTTCGCTCGACAGCGACATGAACCAGATCCTGAGCCTGGAGCTGGGGGCCAACGACTACATCCTCAAGACCACGCCCCCCCCGGTGCTGCTGGCCCGGCTACGAGTCCAGTTTCGCCAGCAGGGGCAGAGCCAGCAGGGGCAGAGCCAGCAGGCCGTGGTCCCCGCCGCCCCACCCCAGCGCCTGCAGTTCGGCCGCCTCCAGATAGACGGCCCGGGTCGGGACGTGCGCCTCGATGGGGAGAGCATTCCCCTCTCCACCGCCGATTTCGACCTTCTGTGGGAGCTGGCCTGCCACGCCGGCCAGATCCTGGGGCGGGAGGCGCTGTTTCGCAGCCTGCGGGGGCGCGACTACGACGGCCAGGATCGCAGCATGGACGTGGCCATCTCCCGTCTGCGCCGCCGGCTCGGGGATGACAGCAACAACCCGACCCGCATCAAGACGGTGCGCCAGAAGGGTTATCTACTCGTACCCCAGGCTTGGGAATGAGCTGGTGTCTCACACGCCTGCACACCAGAAGCCAGGGAATGACAGCAACAACTCGATCTGGATCAAGACGGTGCGCCAGAGAAGGTTACCTGCTGGTGCCCCAGGCCTGGGAATAAGCCCCGCCGAATGACCTTGATGCACTCAGCCTTCTCCCCTTGCGGGAGAAGGGTTGGGGATGAGGGGCAACAAGGCAATGTCCAGACGCAATCCAGGCAAGAGGAGAGCCCCGATGCGACGCCTGTTTATCCAGTTCTATCTGTTGCTGATAGGCTGCTTCACCCTCGCCATTCTGCTCATCGGGCTGGTCTATCAGGTCAGTGCAGAGCGGGCGGGGGACCGTTATCTGGAGCGGATGATGCAAGGCTCCCTCGGCCTGCTCACTGGCGAGCTGGCCCGGCTGCCGCCGGAACACTGGGCCACCCGCACCGGCGAGCAGAGCCGCCAGCTCAATCTGCCGCTGCAGATCGGCGTCCTCGCCAACCAGCCCCTGGCCAGCGAGGATCAGGCCTTCCTCGAGGCGGGCAACATCGTCATCGTCGAAGAGGATGACACCTTCCTGCAGCGCATCCCGAACACCGACAAGGTGCTGATCGTCGGCCCCGTCCCCTACCTCTCCTACCTGCACGAGCTGCACTGGGTGGACGTGGGGCTGTTGCTGCTCATCGGCCTTTCCCTCGGCCTGCCCATCCTGCTCTGGCTGCGCCCCCACTGGCGCGGCCTGCAACAGCTCGAACAGACCGCCCGCCGGGTCGGCGACGGGGATCTCTCCTGTCGCACCGGTTTGCCGCCCGGCAGCAGCCTGGGCCAGGTCGGCCGCACCTTCGACCAGATGGCGGAGCAGTTGCAGGCCATGCTGGCCAGTCGCAAGCAGTTGACCGACGCCATCGCCCACGAGTTGCGCTCCCCCCTGGTGCGGCTGCGCTATCGCCTCGCCATGCTGGCCGAGCCTCCCTCACCCGAGGAGCAGCAGGGACTGGAGCGGGACCTCGGCGCCCTCGATGCCCTCATCGAGGAGATGCTCACCTATGCCAGGCTCGATCGCCCCGAACTGCCGCTGCAATGCAGCGATCTGGAGCTCGGCAGCTGGGCCGGCAGCCGCCTGGCCGACTGGCAGGCCCTGCGACCGGACAAGCGGCTCGACTTCGTGCGCCCGGCCATGGCTCTGCCCTGGCGCGGCGACACCCGATTGCTGGACCGGGCGCTGGAAAACCTCATCGGCAACGCCCTGCGCCATGCCACCAGCCAGGCAAGCCTCTGCATAGCGCGACAGGGGGACGACTATCAGCTGGAGGTGGCCGACGATGGCCCCGGCATCGATCCCGCCCTGGCCCCGCAAATCTTCGAACCCTTCGTGCGCCTGGATCAGAGCCGGGACAGACGCACCGGCGGCGCCGGGCTGGGGCTGGCCATCGTGCGCAGCATCGCCCACCACCACGGCGGCGAGGTGCAACTGCTGCCAAGCCGCAGCGGTGCCCGTTTCTGCCTGACCCTGCCCGTACATTTGGATACAAACCGTCACCAGTCGCTCACTGAACCGCAGGTCGAACAGCCCTAGGATGAAGTCATGGAGAAACGCTCCATGTCATCAAACCGAACGAGGAACTGGAATATGAACAAGCTGATCCCCCTGACTCTGGCCGCTGTCTTCGCCCTGACCTCCGGCTTCACCATGGCCGCCACCCCGACCAAGGCCGCCGCTCCCCACGCCACCCAGACCAAGGTCGTGAAAAAGCATCACAAGGCTGCCCACGCCAAGGCGCCGGCCGTCAAGGTTGCCCCCAAGACCAAGTAAGCTGCCCGCTTCCGCCATGAAAAAGGGGCCCCCGACAGGGGGCCCCTTCTGTTTTTGCGCGCTTGCCGTGACTCAATCCAGCATGTAATCCGCCGGCAGTTCGATGCGGGCCACCCCGGAGGCAACCGCCGCCAGTGCCACGGCACGGGCAACCCGCGGCAGCAGGCGGGCGTCCATGGGCTTGGGAATGACGTAGTCCTTGCCGAAGGCGAGTTCACTCACGCCAGCAGCGGTCAGCACCTCGGCGGGCACCGGCTCCTTGGCCAGAGCACGGATCGCCTCCACTGCCGCGATCTTCATGGCATCGTTGATGCGGCTGGCACGGGCGTCGAGGGCGCCGCGGAAGATGAAGGGGAAGCAGAGCACGTTGTTGATCTGGTTCGGGTAGTCCGAACGGCCGGTTCCCATGATGAGATCCCCGCGCACTGCGTGAGCCAGGGCAGGCTTGATCTCGGGGTCCGGGTTGGAACAGGCGAAGATCACCGGGTTGGGGGCCATCAGGGCCACCGCCTCGGCGGGCAGTACGTCCGGGCCGGAGACGCCGACGAAGACGTCAGCCCCGTCGATGACATCCATCAGGGTGCGCAGAGGGGTGTCGTTGGCGAAACGCTGCTTGTACTGGTTGAGATCGGTGCGGCCGCTGTGGATCACACCCTGGCGGTCCAGCATGAAGATGTTGTGCGGCGCAGCCCCGCACTTGATCAGCAGATCCATGCAGGCGGTGGCGGCGGCGCCGGCGCCCATGCAGACGATGCGGCTGGTGCCAATCTCCTTGCCCTGCACTTCCAGCGCGTTGAGCAGCCCGGCGGCGGTGACGATGGCGGTACCGTGCTGGTCATCGTGGAACACCGGGATGTCGCAGCGGGCGATCAGTGCCTCTTCAATCTCGAAGCACTCGGGGGCCTTGATGTCTTCCAGGTTGATGCCGCCGAAGGTGTCGGCGATGGCGGCCACCGTATCGATGAACTGGGCGCTGGTCTCGTGCTTCACCTCGATGTCGATGGCGTCGATGCCGGCAAAGCGCTTGAACAGCAGGGCCTTGCCCTCCATCACCGGCTTGGAGGCCAGCGGGCCCAGATTGCCCAGCCCCAGGATGGCGGTGCCGTTGGAGATGACGGCCACCAGATTGCCCTTGCCGGTGTAGAGGTAGGCATCGGCCGGATTGGCGGCGATCTCGCGTACCGGTTCGGCAACGCCCGGGCTGTAGGCCAGCGCCAGATCGCGAGCGGTCTCGGCGGGCTTGGTGAGGGCGATGGCGATTTTGCCCGGAACGGGTTGGGCGTGGTAGTCGAGTGCTTGTTGGCGGAGATCGTGCTGCTGATCGGACATGGGGGACCCCGATACGGAAATGAATGAGTGATGCGTTGGCTCGCCAGCGGGCGAGGGCTGAGGATCATAAAGAAATCCCCCGCCCTTTCACAGCATAAAATATCGCTGGATAGCAATGACAGACTAATCAGTAGCATGTCATGCCACCCAAAACCACCCAATTAGTTATAGATTCGATTTCAATCCATGACTGGAATGCCGGCTTTTGCCTCTGCCTGCCGGGCGATGGCCTCCGTCATCCCCTGGAAGATGAAGAGGTGAAACGGCAGCATGGCAAGCCAGTAGGCCAGCCCCCAGGCCCCCTGCGGATGCCAGTGGGCCGTCACCCGCAGCCGGGTCAGGCCGGACTCCAGGGGCTGGATGTTGAACTCCAGCCGACCGACGCCGGGGGCCTTCATGTTGAACAGCAGATCCAGCCTGCGTCCTTCATCCACCCCGAGGATCTGCCAGGAGTCCAGCATGTCCCCCTTCACGAAGCGATCCGGGTTGGTGCGTCCCCGGGTCCGGGCCGGGCCGCCGATCAGATGATCCATCCATTCGCGCACCACCCACAGCTCGTTCATGTAGAAGTAGCGCTGCTCACCCCCCAGCTGCTGCAACACCTGCCACACCACCTCGCGGGCGGCGAGGCAATCCGCCTCCCCGCTGGCGGTGCGGTCGTAGAAGCCATACTCGGGATGACGCCAGCGCAGACCAAGGGGCGTCTCCTCCCCGTGCTGCTCGGCACCGAGCCTCTGCTCCAGCGCCAGGCTCTCCGCCAGCGCCTCATCGAAGCTGAGCAGATGCTGGGGCAGCAGGGCGCGCAAGGGGCCGTCATCCGCCGGGATGTCGTGCTTGAGCCCCCCCACCAGCGCCTTGGCGATGGGTTGGGGAACCGAGGTGGCGAACTGCAGCCACCAGGCGGAGAGCCGGGGGCTCAAAAAGGGGATCGGAATGATGGGGCAGCGTTTGCCGATATGGGCGGCGAATTTTTGGAGCTGCTGCTGGTAGCTGAGCAGCTCGGGGCCCGCCGCATTGAAGATCTGGCCATCCACCCCGTCGGCTTCCACCAGCCCGCCCAGATAGTGCAAGAGGTTGGAGAGGGCGATGGGGGGCGTGCGGGAGCGCACCCACTTGGGCGTCACCATCATGGGCAGGTTGTACACCAGATCCCGCATCACCTCGAACGCCGCCGAGCCGGGGCCTATGATGATGCCGGCACGCAGCTCTACCGTGGGCACCCCTGCGCTGCGAAACAGCTCGCCACAGTAGCGCCGGGAGTTGAGGTGGCGACTGTTGCAGGGCTCGGGCTGGATGGCGCCGAGATAGACGATGCGGCGCACCCCGGCGGCACGGGCGGCAGCAGCGAAGTTCTTCACTCCCTGCTGCTCCAGCCGGTGAAAACCGGCCCCCGCCCCCATGGCGTGTACCAGATAGAAGACGGTGTCGACCCCCGCCAGCGCAGGGGGCAGGGTGGCAGGCTTGAGGCTGTCGGCGAGGCGAAACGCCACCCCCTCCGGCAGACGGCAGGGACGACGGGCCCCGGCGATGACCCTGTACCCCAGACCCTGCAGATGGGGCACCAGGTAGGATCCTATGTACCCGGCAGCTCCCATCACCAGACATGTGCGCATCGGCTCTTCTCCCTTGGTTGAGCCAACACCATAGGGCAAAGCGGGGAATTACAGAATGGCGGCCAATAAAAAAGGCACCCGATGGGCGCCTTTTTCAGAATTCTTCAGAAGCAAGATTACTTCTTGGAGGTCAAGCCACCGAAACGCTTGTTGAACTTGTCTACGCGGCCGCCGCTAGAAACTTCTTTCTGCTTGCCGGTGTAGAACGGGTGGCACTCGGAGCACACGTCCAGGTTCAGATCTTTACCAATGGTAGAGAAGGTGTTGATGACGTTACCGCAAGAGCACTTGGCGGTGATGGCTACGTAGTCAGGATGGATACCAGCTTTCATGGACAACCTCAATTATCAGGCCGTGTCGCCATCCGATCTCTTGTCGGACACCACACGATTGTTGAACACAGTTTCAAAGGCTGCGAATAATATAGGAAACGCCTGAGATCAGGCAAGTGGCTTCGCAGAAAAAATAGGCAACCCCTGGTGAATTCTTCCCAAACGCTGGATCTGGTTCGTGTGGCTGTGCCGGTGCCGTTACGCCGTCATTTCGACTATCTCTCTCCCCTGCCCTTGCCTGCCCCCGGTTGCCGGGTCGAGATCCCGTTCGGCCCGCAGACCCTGGTTGGTCTGGTGGTGGATCACCCGACCGAGAGCCAGGTCCCCCGCAACAAATTAAAACCCTTGAAGAGGGTGCTCGACAGCTCCCCCGTGCTGGGGCCCGACATTCTGGCGCTGATGGCCTGGAGCGCCGGTTACTACCAGCATCCGCTGGGGGAAGTGCTGCCCCATGCCCTGCCGGTGCTGGTGCGCAAGGGGGAGCCCGCCGCCTATCGGGAGCTGGAGTTCTGGTTTGCCACCGAGGCCGGCATGGCCATCGACCTCAACGAGCTCAAGCGGGCGGCCAAGCAGCAGCAGGCCCTCGCCCTGCTGCGCAAGGGGCCGCAGACCCCCTCCGCCCTCAAACAGGAGGAGATCCAGAGCGCAGCCCTCACCGCGCTGGAGAAGAAGGGACTGCTGGAGAAGCGCTCGCTGGAGCCGAGCCATGATGGTGATTGGGCCACCCGCTTCGAGCCGGGTGAGGGGCTGCGCCTCAACGGCGAGCAGGCGCTGGCGGTGGCCGCCGTCACCAGCCAGAGCAACAAGTTCGGTGCCTTCCTGCTGGACGGCATCACGGGCTCCGGCAAGACCGAGGTTTACCTCAGCATCCTCGAGCCCCTGCTCAAGGCTGGCAAGCAGGCGCTGGTGATGGTGCCGGAAATCGGCCTCACCCCCCAGACCATCAACCGCTTTCGCCGCCGCTTCAACGTGCCCGTGGTGGCGATGAACTCCGCCATGAACGACAGGGAGCGGCTCGATGCCTGGCTGGCCTGCCGCGACGGCGGTGCCGCCATTCTGATCGGCACCCGATCCGCGGTGTTCACGCCGTTCAAGGACCTCGGCATCATCATCATCGACGAGGAGCACGACGGCTCCTTCAAGCAACAGGACGGCTTTCGCTACCACGCGCGGGATCTGGCAGTGATGCGGGCCCATCGCGCCGGCATTCCCATCCTGCTTGGATCTGCCACCCCGTCGCTGGAGACGCTGCACAACGCCCGCAGCGGCAAGTATCACCACCTCACTCTCACTCGCCGCGCCGGCAACGCCCAGACCGCTCGCCAGGTGATCCTCGACATCAAGAACGTGCGGCTGCAGGCGGGCCTCTCCCCCCAGCTGGAACAGCTGATGGCAGAGCACCTGGCGGCGGGCAACCAAGTGATGCTGTTTCTCAACCGCCGTGGCTATGCCCCGGCTCTGATTTGCCACCAGTGCGGCTGGAGTGCCGCCTGCGAGCGCTGCGACGCCTGGTACACCTGGCACCAGGCCGGTCGGCGGCTGCACTGCCACCACTGCGACAGCGTGCGCCCGCTGCCCCACCACTGCCCCGAGTGCGGCAGCAGCGAGCTCATCGGCTCCGGGGTCGGCACAGAGCAGCTGGAGCAACTGCTTGGCACCGTGTTCCCGCAATATCCGGTGGTGCGCATCGACCGGGACAACACCCGCCGCAAGGGGGAGCTGGAAACGCACCTCGGCGACATCAAGGCGGGCAAGTACAAGATCCTGATCGGCACCCAGATGCTGGCCAAGGGCCACCACTTCCCGGACGTGACGCTAGTGGGCCTGCTGGATGTGGATGGCGCCCTGTTCAGCGCCGATTTTCGCGCCGCCGAGAAACTGGCCCAGCTCTACACCCAGGTGGCGGGCCGGGCTGGTCGTGCCAGCAAACCCGGGTTGGTGGTGTTGCAGAGCCACCATCCCGAGCATGCCCTGCTGCAGGATCTGACCCAGAACGGTTACGGCCACTTCGCCGACACGGCGCTGAAAGAGCGCCGCCTGCTGGGGCTGCCACCTTTCAGCCATCAGGGACTGTTCCGGGCCGAGGCCAACGGCCGCGACGAGGTACAGCTGTTCCTCAGTCGCCTCGCCGATACCCTGCGCAGCGCCCGCTATCCCCAGGTGCAGGTGCTGGGGCCCATCAGCGGCTTCATGGAGCGCAAGGCGGGCAAGTTTCGCATGCAGCTGCTGGTGCAGGGGCCCAGCCGGGCACCGCTGGCCCAGTTGCTCGACTGGGCGGTGACGGAGCTGGAGGGGTGGCCCGAGACCAAGCGGGTGCGCTGGAGTCTGGATATCGACCCCACGGAACTGAGCTAGCGCGGCTCTGCCAGCACGGCCTCCGCCAACACCCTGGCCTGTTCCAGAGCCAGAGGCTGCTGATAGCTGTGGGCCATCACTACGGCCCCTTCCAGCAGCAGGCATAATCCGGTGGCCTGCACCTCGGTGCATTCGAGGGCCTCCCTGACCCAGTTCAGCAACGCACGCTTGTGGGCCACCACCAGCTTGCGCACCGGGTGGCGAGGATCGGAGAACTCGGCGCTCGCGTTGATGAAGTTGCAGCCGTAGAAGTCACTGCGACCAAACCAGTCCGCAAAGCCATTGAGCAGCGCCAGCAACCTGGCCTCCCGCCCCGATACCCCATCCATCCTGGCATCGAGCAGGGCAAAGAACTCCGCATCCCGCGCCATCAGCACCGTTTCGATCAAGGCATCCTTGGTGGGGAAGTGGCGATAGAGGGTGCGTTTGGTACTGCCCGCCTCGGCCCAGATGCGATCGATGCCGGTGGCGTGAAAACCGTGACGATTGAACAGCCGATAGGCTGTCGTCATCAGCTGTTGCCGTTTGTCGCTCATGGTGACTTTCCTCTTGAAGTACACCGATCTGTCTACCTAATGTCGCAGGCTGGATCAAGTGATCCGGCACAGACAAGGAGACAGGAGATGGAAACAAGACGATGGCGAAGTGCCTGGCTGGCAGGGCTCGGTGCCTGCCTGGCCATAATGTTGCTCGGCTGGCTGGACATGAGCTGGCAGTCGACCCTGTTGATGGCACCGTTCGGGGCAAGCTGTGTGCTGCTCTTCTCCCTGCCGGACAGTCCGCTGGCCCGTCCGCAGAACGTGCTGGGAGGCCACCTGTTATCGGCCACCGTGGGGTTGGTGGTGCAATTGCTACCGCTACCGATGGAACTCAAGCTGGCGCTGGGTGTGGGCCTGTCCATTGCACTCATGCAGGGACTGGGGCTGATCCACCCCCCTGCCGGAGCCAATCCACTGTTGATCCTGCTCACCACCCAGTCCTGGCCTTTCCTCTGGCAAACAGTGCTGCCCGGCGCCTTGCTGCTGATCATGGTGAGTCATTGCGCCAGGCGGCTGCAAACGTCACGACTCACAACCACATAAACAACGAGGGGGCCAAGGCCCCCTCGTTGTTTAATAGCAAGGCAAAGATGGCTTATTCGGCGACCTGGGAGACCCCGGTCAGGCGTACCTCGACCCGGCGATCTGGGGCCAGGCAGGCGATCATCTGCGCCTTGGCGCCATCCGGGCAGCTGCCCCCGGTCACGGGCGAAGACTCTCCCCGCCCTTCGGCACGCACCTTGTCGGCAAACAATCCCTTGGCGATGAGATAATCCGCCACCGTGCGGGCACGCTGTTCGGAGAGGGACTGGTTGTAGGCCTCCGAGCCGATGCGGTCGGTATGACCGATCACCGTCGCCACCCCGTCTTTCGGATTGGCCGCCAGGATCTGGGCAAACAGGTTGTCGAGGGCCTGGCTGGCGGCTGGCTTCAGGGTCGCCTTGTTGAACTCGAACAGCACATCGGAATCCAGGCTGAACTGTTTCTCCACCAGCACGGGGGCCGGGGCGGGCGCAGGTTCGGGCGCAGGCGTTGGTGCCACCGGCTCTTCGCCGATCTGGCCGAAGCGATAGAGCATGCCGACCGACAGCAGGCCGTTGTCCATCTCGATGCCTGACTCGTCGAGGGAAGTCTTGCCAAGGGGGGTGGTGTACTGGTATTCGAGGCGGGCGGCCCAATCCTTGTCGATGGCGTATTCGACCCCCAGCGCCCCGACAAAGGCGGCACCATGATATTTGTTGCCCTCATGGGATTCGGAGAGGCTGCTGGTGCCATCGCTGGCCCTGACGTTGAGTGAGCTCTCGGTCCAGGCATAGGCCCCCCCGAGACGGCCGTAGATATCCAGTGCCGAGGTTGCAGGCAGGATGATCTTCATGGTGGCCTGCACCATCTGGGCCTTGGCCTCGCCATCGAGTGCGAAATCAACCCCGTTGCCCGAGTAGTGCTTGTCCACCTGATACTTGCCGAGCCAGTCATAGCCGAGCTCAATCGCCACGTTTCTGTTTACCTGATAACCGGCAAACAGCCCCAGACCGAGATCATCGCTGTTCTCGTTCACCTTGGTCGCATCGAACAGCTCTTCGACCTGAGCGTTGTAATCCACCCCGTAATAATTTGACCAGCCGGCCTTGCCGCCGACATACCAGGTGTTGTCCTGGGCGGCAGCCTGCACCGTCCCTGTTGCCATCAAAGCGCCGATCAGGACGGCGAGCATAGATCTGTTCATGGATGAGCCCCTGCAATGAATTGTTATGACGCGGCTGCGTCTCTCTTCCCTGACGGGGCCCTGAACCCAAGCCCCGCATTCAGATTATCCCATCTGCAACCAGCCTCAAACGACCAGGGACTCAGGAGTGTGATATTGGCGACATTATCGGCCACCGTGCCCCCAATCATGGGGGCCGGCGCGTTGCCCATAAAAAAACGAAGAGCCGGGCTCTTCGTTTTTCATCTGGCAAGGGGATGGCTCCCCGCTCACTGACTGCCCTGGCTCGCCAAGAAGAGGCGGTAGGCGGGATCCTCGCTCACCTCTTTCCAGCCGTAGCCAATCTCGTGCAGGTAGTCGTGGAAGGCGGCCACGTCCTCGTCCGGCAGCTCGAAGGCACAGAGCACCCGTCCATAGTCGGCTCCGTGGTTGCGGTAGTGGAACAGGCTGATGTTCCAGCGACAGCCCAGGGTCTCCAGGAAGCGCATCAGGGCCCCCGGCTGCTCCGGGAACTTGAAGCTGTAGAGACGCTCACCGAGGGGCCGGGCCGGGCGACCGCCAATCATGTAGCGCACGTGGTTCTTGGCCAGCTCGCTCTCGGTCATGTTGACCACCGGATAGCCGTTGCCGCCGAGCTGATCGATGATCTGGCCCAGCTCCTCGTCACCGCCGGTGAGGCGCACCGAAACGAACAGCGACGCCTGCTCCGCGTCCGCATAGCGATAGTTGAACTCGGTCACCATGCGGGGCCCCAGCTGACGGCAGAAGTCGAGGAAGGCCCCCTTGCGCTCGGGGATGGTCACCGCCAGCATGCCCTCGCGCTTCTCGCCGATCTCGCAGCGCTCCGACACGTAACGCAGGCTGTGGAAGTTGACGTTGGCGCCGGACAAAATGGCCGCCATCCGGCCACCCTTGACCTGCTCCCGCTCGCTGTAGGCCTTGAGGCCCGCCAGCGACAGGGCCCCCGACGGCTCGGCGATGGCGCGGCAGTCATCGAAGATGTCTTTCAGCGCGGCGCAGATCTGGTCGTTGGAGACGGTCACCACCTCGTCCAGATACTGGTTGCACAGCCGGAAGGTCTCCTCGCCGATGCGCTTGACCGCCACCCCGTCCGCAAACAGGGAGACCCGCTCCAGATTGACCGGCTCGCCAGCCGCCAGCGCCGCCTTGAGGCAGGCGGACCCCTCCGCCTCCACCCCGATCACCTTCACATCCGGCAGCAGCTGCTTGATGTAGACCGCCACCCCGGCGGCCAGGCCGCCGCCGCCCACCGGCACGAAGACGTGGGTGAGGTGGGTATCCTGCTCCAGCAGCTCCTTGCCGATGGTGCCCTGGCCCGCGATCACCTCGACGTCGTCGAACGGCGGGATCAGGGTGTAGCCCTCCAACTCGGCGAGTCGGCGGCTCTCGCCGTAGGCCTCATCGAAGCTGTTGCCAAACAGCATGACGTTGCCGCCCTGACGGCGCACCGCGTCGATCTTGATGTCCGGCGTGGTCTTGGGCATCACGATGATCGCCTTGATGCCGAGCTTGGCGGCCGACAGGGCGACCCCCTGGGCGTGGTTGCCGGCAGAGGCGGCGATGACGCCGCGTTCTTTCTGCTCCTGGGTCAGGGTGGCGATCTTGTGGTAGGCGCCGCGCAGCTTGAAGGAGTGAACCGGTTGCAAATCCTCCCGCTTCAGGCTGACGTGATTGCCGAGCCGCTCGGAGAGTTTCTTCAGGGTTTGCAAAGGGGTGACCCTCGCCGCCTCGTAGACGGGGGAGAGCAGTACCTTGCGTAGATAATCCGCCGCAGAGACCATGGTTTATACCCCCGTCTCGTGGCGAAGGGCGCGCAATGCGCCCATATCATGACAGTTCATTCTCTCACTCCCCCAGCAGGGTGCGATCGCGCACCGCGCCCTTGTCGGCGCTGGTGGCGAACATGGCGTAGGCGCGCAGGGCAAAGGAGACCTCGCGCTGACGATCGACCGGCTTCCAGCCACGGGCAGAGACGGCGGCGCGACGGGCAGCCAGCACGCTGTCGGCCACCTCCAGCACCATGCTGCGGGCCGGGATGTCGATGTTGATGATGTCGCCATCCTCCACCAGACCGATAGTGCCACCGGAGGCCGCCTCCGGGGAGACGTGGCCGATGGAGAGACCCGAGGTACCGCCGGAGAAGCGACCGTCAGTGATGAGGGCGCATGCCTTGCCCAATCCCATCGACTTGAGATAGGTGGTGGGGTAGAGCATCTCCTGCATGCCGGGGCCCCCTTTCGGGCCCTCGTAGCGGATCACCACCACTTCACCGGCTTTCACCGTGCCGTCCAGAATGCCGCTCACCGCGCTCTCCTGGCTCTCGAATACCCGGGCCGGGCCGCGGAAGGTGAGATTCTCCTCGTCCACCCCGGCGGTCTTGACGATGGCCCCGTTGAGGGCGAGGTTGCCAGCGAGGACCGCCAGGCCACCTTCCTGGCTGTATGCGTGATCGAAGGAGCGGATGCACCCCTCGGCGCGGTCCAGATCCAGCTCGGGCCAGCGGCAATCCTGACTGAACGCCTTGGTGGTACGGATGCCGGCAGGGCCTGCACGGTAGAAGTCGTGAACCCCCTTGTCATTGCTGCGGCTGACGTCATATTCGGCCAGCAGCTCCACCAGGGAAGTGCCCAGCACGTTGCGGGTATCCCCGTGCACCAGGCCCGCTTTTTCCAGCTGACCCAGGATGGCAACCACGCCGCCGGCGCGGTGCACGTCTTCCATGTGGTACTTCTGGGTGGAAGGCGCCACCTTGCACAGCTGGGGCACCTTGCGGGACATGCGGTCGATGTCGGCCATGGTGAAGTCGACGCCCGCCTCCTGGGCTGCCGCCAGCAGGTGCAGCACGGTATTGGTGGAGCCGCCCATGGCGATGTCGAGCGCCATGGCGTTCTCGAACGCCGCCTTGGTGGCGATGTTGCGCGGCAGTGCCGAGGCATCGTCCTGCTCATACCAGCGCTTGGCCAGAGTGACGATGCGCTGGCCCGCCAGCTTGAACAGTTGCTCACGATCGGCGTGGGTCGCCAGCAGGGAGCCATTGCCCGGCTGGGAGAGACCCAGTGCCTCGGTCAGGCAGTTCATGGAGTTGGCGGTGAACATGCCGGAGCAGGAGCCGCAGGTGGGGCAGGCGCTGCGCTCGATCTGATCGCTCTGTGCATCGGAGACCTTGGGGTCGGCGCCCTGGATCATGGCGTCCACCAGATCCAGCTTGATGATCTGGTCGGAAAGCTTGGTCTTGCCCGCTTCCATGGGGCCGCCGGAGACGAAGATCACCGGGATGTTGATGCGCAGGGCAGCCATCAGCATCCCCGGGGTGATCTTGTCGCAGTTGGAGATGCAGACCATGGCGTCGGCGCAGTGGGCGTTGACCATGTACTCCACGGAATCGGCGATGAGCTCCCGGGACGGCAGGGAATAGAGCATGCCACCGTGGCCCATGGCGATGCCGTCATCCACGGCGATGGTGTTGAACTCCTTCGCGACCCCGCCAGCCGCCTCGATTTCGCGGGCGACCAGTTGGCCCAGATCCTTGAGGTGGACGTGGCCCGGCACGAACTGGGTGAAAGAGTTGACCACGGCGATGATGGGCTTGCCGAAATCCTGATCGGTCATGCCGGTGGCACGCCAGAGGGCGCGGGCCCCGGCCATGTTACGTCCGTGGGTGGTGGTGGCGGATCTCAACTTCGGCATTGTCTCTACTCCCTGAATGCCCCTGGGGCGCATTGTCTTTCAACATGAATGTGTGATTCGCGGATCGGGAATCGATCCTGGTGAAGGCACCTCGGGGAGCCTTCACCGGAAGCGACTCGGGGAGGCGTGACGCCTCCCCGCTATCATCAGTCGTTGACCGGCGTCAGCCAGCCCCACTTGTCTTCGGTCTTGCCGTTGAACAGGCCGAAGAAGGCGTTCTGCAACTGCTCGGTCACCGGGCCACGGCAACCGGCGCCCACCTTCATCCGATCCACCGAGCGCACCGGGGTCACCTCGGCGGCGGTGCCGGTCATGAAGATTTCGTCTGCGACGTACAGCGCCTCACGGGGCAGCGCCTGCTCGCGTACCTCGTAACCCAAGTCGCGCGCCAGCGTCATGATGGTGTCGCGGGTGATGCCGGGCAGGATGGCGGCGGTGGCGGGCGGGGTGAACAGCACGCCGTTCTTCACCAGAAACAGGTTCTCCCCCGCCCCTTCGCTCAGATAGCCGTTCACATCCAGCGCCAGCCCCTCGGCGAAGCCGTTGCGCTTGGCCTCGCGGCTGATGAGCTGGGAGGAGAGATAGTTGCCTCCCGCCTTGGCACCGGTCGGGATGGTGTTGGGAGCGAGCCGGTTCCAGGAGGTGACGCACACATCCACCCCGTTTTTCAGCCCCTCTTCACCGAGGTAGGCGCCCCAGGGCAGGGCCGCGACCATGAGGTCGGCCTTGGCATCCAGCGGCGGATGCAGCCCCAGCCCCACGTTGCCGACAAAGGCCAGCGGGCGCAGGTAGCCGCTCTTCAGGCCGTTCTCGCGCACCACGGTGCGGCAGGCTTCATTCACTTCGGACTCGCTGTAGGGGACGTCCATCCAGTAGATCTTGGCGGAGTCGAACAGGCGGCGGGTGTGCTCCTGCAGGCGGAAGATGCAGGTCCCCTTGGGAGTGTCATAGGCCCGTACCCCCTCGAACACCGAGGAGCCGTAGTGCAGGGCATGGCTCATGACATGCACCTGGGCATCCTGCCAGGGGACCAGCTTGCCGTTGAACCAGATGTATTGGGGGTGGGCGGCGGATTGGGAAGGCTGTGACATTGGCTTGGCTCCTTAAGCTCTGATCCGGGGTTGCTGTTCCAGTGCATCGACCCGGGAGACATCCACCAGCTTCACCAGCTGGCTCCACAACTGCTGGATGGGACGTACCGATTCGACAGTAACCGTGATCCGCAGCTGTTGGCAATCCTGCTCCATGTTGAGGGCGCAGAGATTGAAACCGCGGTGACGGACCACCCGCAGCACCCGTTCCATCACTTCGGGTCTGGGTTGGGCATGGATTTCCAGGGTGCTGGTATTGAGCTGGTTCATGGGCGTTGCTCCATCATCTTGTGGTTGGCGACTCCTGGCGGAACCAGGGGCCAGACATTTTCTTCCTCTGAAATAGCCACATGCAGCAGATAGGCACTCTCGCTCGCCAGCAGGCGATCCAGTGCCGGACCTATCTCTTCCTTGCATGTGATAGTCTCGCCGGGAATGCCGAAGGCGGCAGCCAGGGCGACGAAATCGGGGTTGTCGGACAGATTGGTCTCGCTGTAGCGACCGTCGAAGAACAGCTCCTGCCATTGGCGCACCATGCCGAGGCGCTGGTTGTCCAGCAGCACCATCTTCACCTTGAGCCGGGCCCGGCGGATGGTGCCGAGCTCCTGCACGTTCATCATGAAGGAGCCGTCACCGCTCACCAGCACCACCTCGTCATCGGGGCGCGACATCTTGGCGCCGATGGCGGCGGGCAGGCCGAAACCCATGGTGCCGAGGCCGGCACTGGAGAGGTGGTTGCGCGGGCTGGTGAAACGCATGTGCTGGGCCACCCACATCTGGTGCTGACCCACGTCGCAGGCCACCACGCTGGTGTCAGGCAGCTGGCTTGAAAGCTCTTTGAGCAGGGCCGGGGCGTAGATGGCCTGACCCGGATGGTCGTAGCGGAAGGCGTATTCCCGAGCCATGGTGGCGCAGTGCTCGCGCCAGGGGTCGAGGGTCAGCGTCATCGCCAGGGCGGGCAGCACACGCTTGAGATCCGTGGTGATCCCCACATCGGCGGCGCGACGCTTGCCGAACTCGGCGGCGTCCACATCCAGGTGGATCACCTTTGCCTCGGGGGCAAACTCTTCCAGCTTGCCGGTCACCCGATCATCGAAACGGGCGCCTACTACCACCAGCAGATCGCACTGCTGTACCGCCAAGTTAGCGGCCTTGGTACCGTGCATGCCGAGCATGCCCAGATAGACGGGGCTGTCGGGGTCGAGGGCACCTATCCCCTTGAGGGTGGTGACCGCCGGCATCCCCGTGGTGGCGGCAAAGTCGCGCAGCTGCTGCTCGGCATTGGCCATGCCCACCCCGCCGCCGACGTAGAGTACCGGACGCTCAGCACCGGCCAGCAGGGTACGGGCGACCGTCAGTTCGGCCGGATTCAGGGGGTCGGGTTCCTCCACGGCAAACAGCGGGCTTTGAGAGGGAACGGCGGCCAGTTGCACATCCTTGGGCAGGTCGATGAGCACGGGGCCCGGACGCCCTTCGGTGGCGATGGCGAAGGCTTCGGCAATGACCCGTCCCAGATCCGCCGGGTCCGTCACCATGAAGGAGTGCTTGGTGCAGGAGAGGGACATGCCGAGCACGTCTACTTCCTGAAAGGCATCGGTACCGACGGCGGCGCAGGGCACCTGGCCGCTGATGGCCACCAGCGGTACCGAATCGAGCAGTGCCTCCGCGAGGCCGGTGACCAGGTTGGTGGCGCCGGGGCCAGAGGTGGCGATGCAGACCCCCACCTGACCGGAAGCGCGGGCATAACCCACCGCAGCCATGGCGGCACCCTGCTCGTGGCGGCAGAGCTGATGGGCCAGGCCACCGTCATACAGGGCGTCGTAGACCGGCATGATGGCCCCGCCCGGGTAACCAAACACCTGGGTCACACCCTGTTTCTTGAGAGCCTGTACCAAAAACTGCGCGCCGTTCATGTGGAAAATCCTGTCCTTTGGTCGAAAAAAAACCCCCGGGCCGTGAGGCTCGGGGGTCGCTTGTTTCGTTCTGTCCGGTGGTGGGTCTATCCCTTGTTCCGTGCAGCCAAACGAGCCCCGAGCGGTGAGATAATAATCACCACTAGGACCACAATAATGCTGACGAAACGGGAGGCCATGTTCATAGTTACAACCGGAAATCCTGTGAAATGGGAGCGGAGCTTGCCGCGAATGGCTATTAGAACTAGCACGGTGATTTTTATTGGGCAAGCACTTTTTACCTGACAAGACTCTGATTTTGACTGCTCTGAAACCTGACGACTGGAACAAAAAACTAATAAAAAACGGTTAACCAGCATATACATCAAACCAAGGACGGTATTTATGTCATTAGCTGTTGTTTATAGCCGTGCCATCCTGGGGATAGCGGCGCCGCAAGTCACGGTGGAAGTGCACCTCTCCAACGGCCTGCCCGCCTTCAACATGGTGGGGTTGCCGGAAACCTCGGTGAAAGAGTCGCGGGATCGGGTGCGCAGCGCCCTTCTCAACGGCAATTTCGAATTTCCGGCCAAGCACATCACGGTCAACCTGGCCCCTGCGGATCTGCCCAAAGAGGGGGGCCGCTTCGACCTGGCCATCGCTATCGGCATTCTCGCCGCATCCAAGCAGATACCCGCAAAATACCTGCTCGATCACGAATTTTTAGGGGAATTGGCCCTGACGGGCGAGATCCGCCCCGTGCTTGGGGTGCTCCCCTCGGTGCTCGCCTGCCGCGACGCGGGGCGCACCCTGCTGGTCCCACGGGAGAACGGTCCGGAGGCTTCCCTCATACAGGATGCTGAGGTGCGCACCGCCCACCAGCTGCTGGCGGTCACCGCCTGGCTGGCGGGCCAGTACGAACTGCCGCTGCCGGAACCCCAGAGCGCGGAGACCCTGCCCGACGTGCCGGATCTGCAGGACGTGATCGGTCAGTCCCAGGCGAAGCGGGCGCTGGAGATCGCCGCAGCCGGCAGCCACAACCTGCTGTTTATCGGCCCCCCCGGCACCGGCAAGAGCATGCTGGCCAGCCGTCTGCCCGGCATTCTGCCACCGCTGAGCGAACAGGAGGCGCAGCAGACCGCCGCCATCCACTCCATCGGCGGCCTCACCCCCCGCGCCGGCCACTGGCACCACAGGCCGTATCGCACGCCCCATCACAGCGCCTCGGCGGTGGCGCTGGTGGGCGGGGGTACCCATCCCAGGCCTGGCGAAATTTCCCTCGCCCACAACGGGGTCCTGTTTCTGGATGAACTGCCGGAGTTCGAGCGCAAGGTGCTCGATTCCCTTCGCGAGCCGCTGGAGACCGGGCACATCACCATCAGTCGTGCCGCCCGCCAGGTGGATTTTCCCGCCCGCTTCCAGCTGGTGGGTGCCATGAATCCCAGCCCCTGCGGCCATTATGGCGACGGCCAGACCCGCTCCAGCCCGGATCAGATCCTGCGCTATCTGGGCAAGCTCTCCGGCCCCTTTCTCGATCGGTTCGATCTGACGGTAGAGGTCCCGCTCTTGCCCAGGGGGAGCCTGACCGGCAAGGCGGAGCGGGGGGAATCGAGCCAGCAGATACGCGAACGGGTGCTGGGGGCGCGAGAGCGCATGCTGAGTCGCAGCGGAAAACTCAACAACCTGCTGGATAGTCGTGAAATCGAAGATGTTTGCAGATTATCGCCACAGGATGCCGAGTTTCTGGAAGGTGCCATCCAGAAGCTGGGGCTCAGCATCCGGGCCTGGCACCGCATCCTGCGGGTATCACGCACCATCGCCGATCTGGCGGGGCACGCCACCATCGAGAGAGCGCATCTGATCGAAGCCCTGGGCTATCGTGCCATGGACAGGCTGTTGTCACGGCTGCGCGGGGGCCAGTGAGCGGGGGAACGGCAGCAGCCACCTCCCGACCCGGAAAGGGCGCCACCATGGTCTAGTCGTAGGCCGGCTGATATTATGGCAACAGATCTGACCACTTGGTTGCCATCCACCGATACGAAGACGGATTCCACCATGCCCAACAAGCTGATAGAGCGACTGCGCGGCAGCCTCTCGACCCTGCTCTATTTCATCAACACCCTGTTCTGGTTTGTCCCCGTCCTGCTGCTTGGCCTCATCAAGCTGCTGCTGCCCTTCAAGGGGGCGCGACGTCTCTGCAACACACTCCTGGACGGCTGCGCCACCCACTGGATAGGTTTTAACAATCTGATCCAGAAAACCATCATCAACACCCCTTTCGATGTGGTCGGAGTGGACAAAGGGCGCCGGAATGAGTGGTATATGGTGATTGCCAACCACCAATCCTGGGTCGACATATTGGTATTGCAGCGGATTTTTAATCAAAAAATCCCCTTCCTGAAGTTTTTCCTCAAGAAAGAACTGATTTGGGTACCTTTTCTCGGTCTGGCCTGGTGGGCGCTGGATTTCCCATTCATGCGGCGTTATTCCCGAAAATTTCTGGAAAAGCACCCGCATCTGAGGGGAAAAGACATAGAAACCACGCGCAAGGCGTGTGCCCGTTTCCGCCATATGCCGGTGAGTGTGATGAACTTCGCGGAAGGGACCCGCTTCACCGTCGGCAAGCACGACAGGCAAGGGGCACCCTATCGTCATCTGCTGCACCCGAGAGCAGGGGGCATCGCCTTCACCCTGGCGGCCATGGGGGATCAACTGCACAAGCTGGTGGATGTGACCATCGCCTATCCCGGCGGCGTCCCCAGCTACTGGGACTTCATGTGCGGTCGGGTCAAGGAGATCAAGGTTCGGGTCCGCTTTCTGCCGATCGAACGCAATCTGGTGGGGGATTACTTCAATGACCCCGAGTTCCAACAAGAGTTTCAACAGTGGTTGAACGGGATCTGGCACGAGAAGGACCAGACCCTGGATAAGCTGCTGGCGGACAAGACGCAGTAAGACACTCATGCCAAACCTGCTCCCGGGCCCCCTGGTGCTGTTCATCAGCGCCGGCCTGACCATACTGTTTACCGCCCTGTGTGCCAGCCTGATCCTGCTGGTTTCTCTGGCCAAACTGCTGCTGCCCGTGCCGGCCTTTGGTCGCGCCTGCAGCCGGCTCAACAATCGCTTCATGGGCCTGTGGCTCGGTTGCAACGCCCTGGTGATCCGCCTCACTACCCGCATAGACTGGCAGATTGAGGACAATACCCGGCTGCGCAAGGATGGCTGGTATCTCATTATCAGCAACCACATGAGCTGGACCGATATCGTGGTGCTCGGCCACCTGTTTCGCAATCGTCTGCCGGTGCCCAAGTTCTTCATGAAGCACGAGCTCATTTACATCCCGCTGCTGGGGCTCGCGTGCTGGGGGCTGGACATGCCCTTTATGCGCCGCTACTCGAGAGAGTTTCTGTTAAGAAATCCGCATCTGCGAGGCAAGGATATCGAGACCACCCGCAGCGCCTGCGAGAAGTTTCGCCACATTCCCACCACCGTCATCAACTTCGTGGAGGGGACCCGTTTCACCGATCAGAAGCGCGAGGCCGCCCGCTCCCGCTATCGCCATCTCATGCCCCCCAAGGCGGCAGGACTCGCCTTTACCCTGGCAGCCATGGGCGATCAGTTCGACAGCCTGATCAACGTCACCATCAGCTACCCGGACAACCCCGACACCCCCTTCAAGGATTTCCTGATGGGGAGGATGAAGCGCATCCGGGTGCGGATCGAGGAGCTGCCGGTGGACGAGCAACTGGTGGGGGATTACTTCAACGACAAGCAGTTCAAACGCGGTTTCCAGGAGTGGCTGAATGCACGCTGGAAGGAAAAAGACGAGGTGCTGGCGCAGTGGCAGGCGGCCGATGCGGCGGCTCAGACCGATCCGCAGGCAGCCAAGGCGAGCGCCGAGGCTAGCTCGGGCAGCTGATCCTCGCTGAACACCGCGATGCCATGGCGGCGCAGCAAAGCCGTGGTCTTGCCCTCTCCCGCCAGTGAAACCCCTTCGAAGCGGCCATTGTAGATGCGACCGCTGCCGCAGGAGGGGCTCCCCTCCTTCAGAAGGGCGAAGCGAATGTCCTGCTGCTGACAGAGGGCCAGCGCAAGGGCGGCGCCCCGATCGAACTCGGCCGTCACATCCAGCCCGCTTTCGGTGACCACCCGCTCCCCCTGGCGCTCGGCAGGGGGGCGTGGCGTCGGCAGGCCACCCGCCACCTCGGGGCAGAAGGCCAGTGCCCGCCCCTCGGCTCCCAGCGCCTGCAGCCAGTCGCTGACAATCCCCTTGCTCTGGCCGTCGTAACGCACTGGCTGCCCCAGCAGACAGGCGCTCACCAGCACCTTGTGCATTCCCGTCTCTCCCATGCTTTCACTTCCTGTGTGAGGTGCCAGTGCACCAGACCCGCTATGGGGCGACAATCCGGCTTTCGCAGACATCGGCTTATGCTTCCGCACCGTGCATCACCTGATCGAACATGACGCAACAGGGGGTCTCCAGCCGATAGAGGATGGCGGGACGTTGCTTGCCGGTGCGCTTGCGCCCTGTGTCCACCAGGATGTCGGCACGGTGGAGCCGCTTGCGAAATGCGGCCGTGTTCATGGGGGTCTGCAGGACGATCTCGAACGCCCGTTGCACCTCGGAGAGGGTGAATTCTGCCCCCAGCAGATGCAACGGCAGGGTGCTGTAACGGCTCTTGATGCGCAGCCGCTCCAGCCCCATGGCGACCAGCTTGCCGTGATCGAAGGCGAGTTGCAGGCCGGGCAGATCGTCCAGAGGATGCCAGCGACCGCGCACCGCCCCCCCATCGGGATCCGCCAGACAGAGATAGACGAGGGTGGTGGACCAGCCGCGGGGATCCCGCTCCAGGTTGCCGAGGGTACAGACCTGCTCGCTGTAGCAGTGCTCCAGCCCCCACTCTGCCAGCAGGCGATGGCGAGCCGCGTCCAGATCCCGATCCCGGGTCTCGTCGATGCGCAGGGCCGGCAACTGCCAGCAGTGGGCAAAGGGGGGGCGATCCCGGGTCTCGAGAAGCAGTTCGAGCCGCTCCTCGCGCAACCGCAGCACCACCATATCCAGACTCATTCTCGGCATCCTGGTCGACCTGCTCGCCTTCTAATAATGTTTGGTAGATAATATCACAAGAATATTATGTGAAGGAGCCATCCATGGGAATCATCGCCAGCCTGGATATTGATGCGCAGAAGGGATTCACTCCCCTCTGCCCGAACGAGCTGCCCGTCGCTGGCGGGGATACCATAGTGGCGGCGCTCAATGCCCAGGCTGCCCTCGCCACCCTGCGAGTCGGCAGCAAGGACGCCCACCCCGCGAACGCTGCCTGGGTCGTGAGCGAGCCGGCCGCCATGCTGCAACCGCTGGATCTGCCCAACGCCGACCTCACCTGGCCGGCCCATTGCGTGCCGGGCACCCCTGGCTTCGAGCTGCTCGACGGCCTGCCCGCCCCCATCGACTACGACTTCTTCGTCTGGAAGGGGGTCGAGCCGGATCTGCACCCCTATGGCGCCTGCTACCACGACCTCGCCGAGCGTCGCAGCACCGGGCTTATCGAGTTCCTGCAGGCCCGCGGCGTCGCGACCGTGCTGGTCGGCGGCCTCGCCACCGACTACTGCGTCAAGACCAGCGTGCTGCAACTGCTCCGCGCCGGCTTCCGGGTCATCGTCCACCTCGATGCCTGCCGCGGCATCGCCCCCGAGACAATCGACCAGGCCCGCACCCGGATGATCGAGGCCGGCGCCGAGCTGGCCCAGACCCTGGCCGATGTACAACGCCTGCTGGACGCCTGATATGCCCCCGATCCTCAACAGCCTGCTCGACACCGATGCCTACAAGCTGCACATGCAGCAGGCTGTGTTCCATCGCTACCCGGATGCCGAGGTGGTGGCCGAATTCCACAGCCGCAACGAAGAGGATCTGCTGCCCATGATGGGCGAGATCGAGGAACAACTGCGCCTCGCCGGCTCCCTGCGGCTGACCCGACCCGAGCTCGATTTTCTGGCCGAGCGCCCCTTCTTCACCCCGGATTATCTGGATCACCTGCGCCGCAAGCCGCTGGATGCCTCCCTGCTCAAGGTGTTCGAGCAGGATGGCCGCATCAATGTGCGGGTCGAAGGGCCCTGGCAGGACGTCATCCTGTGGGAGATCCCGGTGCTCGCCATCATCAGCGAGATGCGCAACCGCTTCCGCTACCCCCAGTTCGGCGTCAGCCAGGCACTGGAGCGGCTCGACCAGAAGATCGACAAGCTGGAACGGGAGCTGAGCCGGGAGGAGATGACCGAGTTCAACCTCATCGACTTCGGCACCCGCCGCCGCTTCTCCCATGCGGTGCAGGATGCCGTGGTGGGCCGCCTCCAGGATCGGCTGCCGGCGTTTCGCGGCACCAGCAACTACCAGCTGGCCCAGAAATACCGGCTGCCGGCGGTGGGCACCCAGGCCCACGAGTGGTTCCAGGCTCACCAGCAACTCGGCTTCCCGCTGGAACTCAGCCAGCGCGCGGCCCTCACCAGCTGGCTGGACGAGTTCACCAACCACCTCGGCATCGCCCTGACCGACTGCATCACCATGGATGCCTTCCTGCGCGACTTCGACTTCGAGCTGGCGAGCCGATATCAGGGGTTGCGCCACGACTCCGGTGACCCCGTGGTCTGGGGCGAGAAGGCCATCAGCCACTACCAGCGCCTCGGTATCGATCCCGCCACCAAGACGCTGGTCTTCTCCGACGGCCTCGACCTCGACAAGGCAGTCCGGCTGTTCCGCCACTTCAGTGGTCGCATCAACACCAGCTTCGGCATCGGCACCAAGCTCACCTGCGATCTGCCAGGCGTCACCCCGATGAACATCGTCTTCAAGCTGATGGAGTGCAACGGCGGCCCGGTCGCCAAGATCTCCGACAGCCCGGGCAAGACCCTGTGCCGGGACGCGGACTTCATCCGCAACCTCAAGCAGGCCTTCCACGTCGGGGTATAAGACGCCTTTTTGAGTGTCCCATCTTGCGCACTGCGCCGATGGCCCCCTACCATGACTCACCTGAAAGGTCCGGCCCCCGTCGGACCTTTCGCTTGTTCGAACGCCAGACCACAAGGAACCACTCATGACCTCCAGATGGATATTCGCCCTCACCACCCTGCTCGCCAGCCTGAGCGCCGTCGCCGCCGAACCGCTGCGGGTCTCCGCCATCCCGGACGAAGCCCCCACCGAGCTGCAGCGCAAGTTTGCCCCCCTGGGTGACTACCTGGCCGAGAAAACAGGCCGCGAGGTGGTGTTCGTGCCGGTCAACGACTACGCCGCCGTGGTCGAGGCGCTGGCCGCCGGCAAGCTGGACATGGCCTGGCTCGGGGGCTTCACCTATGTGCAGGCACACCGCCGTGCCGACAAGGTGGTACCCCTGGTGCAGCGTCAGGAAGATGCCCAGTTCACCTCCAAGTTCATCGCCAATGCCGACAGCGGCATCAAGACCCTGGCCGACACCAAGGGCAAGGACTTCGCGTTCGGCTCCCCCTCCTCCACCTCCGGTCACCTGATGCCACGCCACTTCCTGGCCGAGCAGGGCATCAACCCGGAACGTGACTTCGCCCACGTCGCCTTCTCCGGCGCCCACGACGCCACCGTCGCCTGGGTCGCCTCCGGCAAGGTGCCGGCCGGTGCGCTCAACGCCTCCGTGTGGGAGAAACTGGTGGAAGAGGGCAAGGTCGACACCACCAAGGTCAAGGTGATCTGGACCACCCCGACCTACTTTGACTACAACTGGACAGTACGCGGTGATATGGATCCGGCCCTGCAAGAGAAGATCAAGCAAGCCTTCCTCAGCCTGGATCCGGCGGTGCCCGCCCAGGCCGAGATCCTCAAGCTGCAACGCGCTACCCGCTTCATCGAGACCAAGCCCGAGAATTACCTGGGCATCGAAGCCGCCGCCACCCAGGCCGGCCTGCTGAAGTGATCGCCGTCGCGCTGGACGGGGAAGGATTGCGGCTCGGCCAGAGCCGCATCCTGCAGCCGTTCAACCTGCAGATAACGGCAGGCGAGTGCGTGGCCATCATAGGGCCGAGCGGCGCGGGCAAGACCAGCCTGCTGCGGCTGCTCGGCACCGAGCTGCGCGGCGAAGGCAGGCTCACCCTCTGGGACCAGGATCCCTGGACCCTCTCCACCCGGGACCGCCAGCGGCTGCGCAGCCGGATCGGCATGGTCTGGCAGCAACCGCCGCTGCCCGCCTCCCAGCAGGTGGTGACCGCCGTGCTGGCCGGCCGGCTCGGTCAGTGGTCCCTCGGCCGTTCCTTACTCTCCCTGCTGCGCCCCTGCGACCCCGAAGGCGCGCTAGCCGAGCTGGCGCGCCTCGGCCTCGCCGACAAGTGGCAACAGCGCTGCGGCGAGCTCTCCGGTGGCCAGTTGCAGCGGGTCGGCATCGCACGGGTGCTCTATCAGCAGCCGGATCTGATCCTGGCGGACGAGCCCGTCTCCGCCCTCGATCCCGTGCTCGCCCAAGGCAGCCTGGATGCCCTGCTGGCACAGGCCCGCGCCCGGGGCAGCACACTCATCGCCAACCTGCATGCGGTCGAGCTGGCGCTCGGCCGTTTCCCCCGCATCATCGGCCTGCGGGAGGGGCGAGTGCTGTTCGACTGTCCGGCGGCGGCCGTCACCCCGGCCATGCTGGCCGAGCTCTACGCCGGTGATGACGAGGCGGCGGCGTGTTCAATTTGACTAGCCGCTGGCGCCATCCCCTGCCCTGGTTGCTGCTGCTCATCGGCTACAGCCTGTGGCAACAGGCCGACGGCTGGCTCGGCCTGTTCGACGGCCAGAGCTGGCGGCAGATGGGCAACTTCCTCGCCACCAGCTGGCCGCCCCGCATGGATCGGGACTTCCTCGTCCTGACCCTGACCGCGACCCTGGAGAGTCTGGCGGTGGCGACATTGGGACTGGCGGGCGCCCTGCTGCTCGGCGTGCCGTTCGCCCTGCTCGGCTCCCGCGCCCTGTCGCTGGCCGAACTGGGGCCGGTGCCCAGCCCGCTGCGCGGCGCCTTGCGGGCCCTCTCGCGCCTCGTCGCCATCGTGCTGCGCAGCCTGCCCGAGCTCATCTGGGCGCTGCTGTTCGTGCGTCTGTCGGGGCTCGGGCCGCTCGCCGCCATCCTGGCCATCGCCGTCAGCTACGGCGGCATGCTGGCCAAGGTCTACAACGAGATCATGGAGAGCGGTGCCCTGCAACCGGCCCGCGCCCTGCTGCTGGGCGGTAGCGGCCGGCTGCAGGCGCTCTGGTACGGCGTGCTGCCTGCGGTGCGTCAGGAACTGCTCTCCTACACCGTCTACCGCTGGGAGTGCGCCCTGCGCGCCTCCGTCATCATGGGCTTCGTCGGCGCCGGCGGGCTCGGTCAGCAGCTCGAACTCTCCCTGCGCATGTTTGCCGGTGGCGAGGTGGTGACCCTGCTGCTGGCCTTCATCCTGCTGGTGACGCTCGCGGATGGCCTCAGCGCCTGGCTGCGCCACAGCCGCTCCCCCGGCCTGCTGTTGCTGATCTGCCTGGGGCTGGCCGCTGTCCTCGCGCTGTATCAGCTCGACTGGCGCATGCTGAGCTTCTCACTGGGGGGCCTGGGCACCTTCCTGGGGGAGTTTTTGCGACCGGACTGGTCATGGCCCTTCCTCAAGACAGTGGCTATGGGCCTGCTCGATACGGTGCAGATGGCGCTGCTAAGCACCCTCTTCAGCGCCCTGCTGGCCCTGCCGCTGGCCTGCCTCGCGCGCCACTGCTGGCCGCTGCGGCTGCTGTTCAACCTGCTGCGCTCCGTGCCCGAACTCATCTTCGCCAGCCTGCTGGTGATCGCGGTCGGACTGGGGCCGGTGGCGGGCATACTGGCGCTGACCCTGCACACCACCGGGGTGCTGGCGCGGTTGTTCGTGGAGACCCTGGAGAACGCGGATCCCGCCCCTCGCCTCGCCTTGCAGCTGAGCGGGGCCGGCCCTACGGCCTGCTTCTGGTACGGGGTGTTCCCCCTGGTGGCGCGCCAGTGGCTGGCCTACAGCCTCTATCGCGGCGAGATGAACCTGAGGGCCGCCACCATACTCGGCGTGGTTGGCGCCGGCGGCCTGGGACAGCAGCTCTATGTCTCGCTCAGCCTGTTCCGCTACGACCAGACCGCCACCCTGCTGCTGGCCATACTGCTGCTGGTCTGGCTGGCGGAGGCCCTCAGCCGCCGCACCCGTTTGCCTCGCCCGGCCCCCAGCCAGCGGGATTGCCAGATCTGAGGCCCGCCTTACATGGCCCTGATAAACAAAAAGCCCGCCGGTTTGCACCGGCGGGCCTTTTTTCACGAGGTCAGTCTGGATCAGTCTTTCTTCGCCAGCAGGAATTGCACCAGCTGGTTGAACTGTTCCTGGGAGGTGATGGATTCGATTTTCACCATGTACTTGCCGTTCACCAGGAAGGCCGGCACGCCGCGCACGTTGTAGCTCTCGGTGTTGCGGTCGAACTGGGAGACCATGCCGGAGACGGCGAAGCTGTCGACAGCACCGTCGAACTCCTCGGCCGGCACGCCGTTGTCCACGAAGATCTGCTTCACGTCACCACGGCTCTGGGGGATCTGGCGCTGGGTGTGGATCTTGTCGAAGATGGCCGGGGTCAGCTTGCCTTCCACGTTCAGCAGATTGGCGACGGCGTAGGCACGCTGCATCTCGGGACCCATTTCACGGCCCAGGAAGGCCACCGGGTTCTTCTTCATCGGCACGCCTTCCGGCAGGCTCTTCTTCAGATCCTCGGCAATCGGCTCGAACTTGGCGCAGTGCGGGCAGAAATAGGAGAAGAACTCCATCACTTCCGGCTGGGCGCTGCCGGTCTGGCTGACCACGTCATAGTTGACACCTTCCTTGAATTGCGGGGCGGCGTGAACCATGGGGATCATCAGCATGGCAGCGAGGAAAAATAGTACTTTTTTCATGACGTTTCCTGTTAAGGGATCACTGTGAGGCACGCCCGGCGAACCGAAGCAGTCCAAGCCTATTGCCTCACCCTCGTGCCGTCAATGGCAAAGGCAGACAGGCGGGACCGCCATCCCGCCTCCCACGGGCACCTTGCCGCTGTGGCAATGGTGCGGGCGACACCACCAGCGGACGCCCCGTGGCGTGGCGATCTGCCGGGTTCACGCCCCTACCACTGCGGCATCAGGCTGAGCGGCGGGGCCTTCAATGCCTCGAGCTGATCATGCAGGGTCGCAATCTGCTGGCGCCAGTAGTGTTCGGTGTTGAACCAGGAGAAGTGGCGGGGGAAGGCGGGATCTTCCCAGCGTCTTGCCAGCCAGGCCATGTAGTGGACGATGCGCATGGCACGCAGCGGCTCGATGAGCGCCAGCTCCCGCGGGTCGAACTCCATGAACTCCTCATACCCCGCCAGCAGGGTATCGAGCTGGATCTGCTGCTCATGACGCTCCCCGTTCAGCATCATCCAGAGATCCTGGATGGCGGGGCCGGTGCGGCAATCGTCGAGGTCGACAAACAGGGGGCCGTCACGCCACAGGATGTTGCCCGGGTGGCAGTCCCCATGCAGGGAGATGCGCGCCACGTCCAGGGTCATGGCGTCGCATACGTGCCGGATCAGCTCGTCCAGCACCCCGAAGAAGGACTTGGCCAGCCCGCTCGGCAACCACTCGCCTGCCGCCAGCAACTGACGCGGCTCGTGCAGCATGCTCTCCACATCCAGCGGAACCCGGTGATGAAAGGCATGGCTGGCACCGACGCTGTGAATGCGACCGAGGTAACGCCCCACCCACTCCAGCTGGTCCAGGTTGTCCACCTCGAACTGACGCCCCCCGACGCTCTGCCAGATGGCAAACGGGTAGCCCTGATGCTCCAGCAGGGTCTCGCCGGCAAAGGCAATGGGAGCGGCGACCGGGATCTCAGCTTCACAGAGGCGAGCGGCAAACGCGTGCTCTTCTAGGATCTGTGCCCGGCTCCAGCGACCGGGGCGGTAGAACTTCACCACGTAGCGACGGCGATCCTCATCCTGGAACTGATAGACGC
Organism: Aeromonas sp. PrichA-15; assembly: GCF_017939245.1. Lineage (NCBI taxonomy): Bacteria > Pseudomonadati > Pseudomonadota > Gammaproteobacteria > Aeromonadales > Aeromonadaceae > Aeromonas > Aeromonas sp. PrichA-15. The sequence continues at coordinate 37,482 of NZ_JAGKRH010000008.1, forward strand.
GGTTCTCGTAACTGTTGAGCTCGATAAGGCCGGAGTCGATGCGCAAGCCGCTGAGATCGATGGCATCCATGATGAGATCGGGATTGAGGTCGGAATAGTTGAAACGCATGTCATCCACCATAGAAAAGGGGCGCTGTTGCGCCCCATTCTATCACCACTGTCTGCCGTTTCCGTGCATGGCGGTGCGCCTTGCCGTCACAACCTGCTGATAAACTTGCTCGGTTGGCGCAAGGTCCCCTTGCTGTCATCCGGCGCCGCGCCTTCCCGCTTGAGCACGAACTGGACGTCCAGAGTGGGGCGCTTCAGGTTGAAGGGATCCACCGCCAGGCTCACCGGCAGGGTATAGATCTCGCCCGCCTTCAGTGTCACCTCGCGGGGTCCGAACCACTGGTACTCCGGCAGCCCTTCCACGTCCAGCCGGTAGGTCTGGGAGTTCAGGGTCTTGTTGAGGATCTTCAGGGTATAGGTGTTCTCGATGAGCCCCTCGCTGTTTTCCCGGAACAGCTGGTTGCGATCCCGCAGGATGTCGAGCCCCATGGGCATGATGGACATGGCGTTATAGACGAAAACCCCCAGCATGACGACCATCACCAGGCCATAGCCAATCAGCTTGGGCCGCGCCACCTGGGTTTCACTGTGGGCCAGCTTGTGCTCGGTGGTGTAACTGATGAGCCCTTTCGGATACCCCATCCGCTCCATGGTCTGGTCGCAGGCGTCGACACAGGCGCCGCAGTTGATGCACTCGTACTGCAGACCGTCACGGATGTCGATGCCGGTCGGGCAGACCTGCACGCAGAGGTCGCAGTCGATGCAGTCCCCCAGCCCCAGAGCCTTGGGATCGGCCTTGCGACCACGGGCACCGCGGGTCTCGCCACGCTGGCTGTCATAGCCGACGATGTAGGTGTCCTTGTCGAACATGGCGGACTGGAAGCGGGCATAGGGGCACATGTGGATACACATGATGGCGCGCATCCAGCCGGCGTTGCCATAGGTGCAGGCGGCAAAGAACAGCACCCAGAAGATAACCCAGCCTCCCGCCTGCAGGGTGAAGAAATCGGGCACCAGGTGGAAGACATCCTGGAAGTAGGCGACGAAGGTCAGCCCCGTGCCCAGCGACAGCAGGATCCAGGCCAGGTGCTTGGCGCCCTTCCGGGCCAGCTTCTCGCCGCTCCAGGGCGCCGCATCCAGCTTGCGACGCTTGTTGGCGGCCCCTTCCAGCTTCTCCTCGAACCAGATGAACAGGAAGGTCCACACCGTCTGGGGACAGAGGTAGCCGCACCAGACCCGGCCCAGGAAGGTGGTCACAAAGAAGAGGGCGAAGGCCGCGATCATGAAGACCCAGGCCAGCAGGGTGAGATCCTGCGGCCAGATGGTGGCACCGAAGATATGGAACTGCTGGTGCTCCAGATCGAACAGCACCGCCTGACGGCCGTCATAACGCAGCCAGGGCAGGAGGACAAAGAGCGCGACGAAGAACCAGCCCATGGCCTTGCGCACCCGCTGCCAGTAGCCGGTCTGGGAGCGGACATAGATGCGGTTGCCGGGGTTGAACCTGTCATCTCCCGCCTTGAAGGTGTTGGGATTGAAAGTCCCGGTGACGTCACCGGTCACATCCTTGATGTCGATCTTGTCCTTGTCGGCCATTGCAACACATCGCTCCACTCATATTGTTATGAAAGCGATTATATCTTAAACAACCTGCTAATTGTGTGGGTTAAATGTATCTATAGTTCGAGTCCCGTCGCAATTTCAGGCAACAAAAAAGGCCCATAGCCAGTTGACTATGCGCCTTTTCACAGATTCTCTTGAAACCTTTCTCTGATGGCGATGTGACGGCCGGATTACTTGATGCCGCGGGCCTTGAGCAGGGCTTCCTTGAAGTCGGGCACGTGATCCTTGGCCAGCCCCGGGATCATCGCCTGCTTGTCGGATTCCCGCATCTTGAGGTGGTAGATCAGCATGTCGTCGGTCAGTGCGGACAGGGGACCGTCAAATCCCGCCTCCTCGGCCAGTTTGGCAACAAACTGCACCAGGCTGAGATCCTGCTCCTTGATCCAGGCAGGCTGCAGCAGTTCCAGCAGCTCTTCGATACGATGACATTGCATAGACGACCTCTTTAATCTGTCTTGTGAAACTCAGGCAACCTTACCCATCAAGGCTACTTCGATACGATCCCGGCCATTATGCTTGGCCTGATAGAGCGCCGCATCCGCTTTCTGGATAAGCTCGGCAATGGAGTGATGCTGATCCGGCACCAGGGTCGCCACCCCGAAGCTGCAACTGACCCGCCCCGAGACCCGGGATTTGTGGTGGGGAATGCCGAGGGCTCGCAACGAGGTACGCACCTGCTCGGCGATCTGCATGGCCCCCTGCAAGGTGGTGCAGGGCAGCAGCAGGGCGAACTCCTCTCCGCCGTAACGGGCAGCGAGATCGTCTTCCCGCCGCAGCACTTCGGCCAGCAGGCTCGCCACCTGTTGCAGGCACTGGTCCCCCACCTGGTGACCATAGTGATCATTGAACTGCTTGAAGTAGTCCACATCCACCAGCACCAGAGAGAGAGGCGCCCTGGCCCGGTGACAGCGACGCCAGGCGCGCGCCAGGGAGTCGTCGAGATGGGCCCGGTTGGCGATGCCGGTCAGACCGTCGAGGCGGGACGTGAGCTTGAGGTGCTCGGAGACCGCCTTCAGCTCGGCCACCAGATCCGCATTTGAAAAACTGTGGTAGAGAGAGGCCACCTGATCCCGCCGCAGGCGCCGCAGCAGGGTCGGCAGAAAGACGAACAGATATCCCGCCAGCATGCAGGAGACGATACGCTCCTGGGTGTTGCCGCCACTGAGCTCGAACAACATGGCAAACCCGAGGGGCAGCACGGCCCCATAGAGGGTACGACGGCTGCCGAACAGCATGATGGCGCTGCCGGTCAGGATCAGGCTGGAGAGCATCATCATGGCGGCACGATAGGTGTCGGGCAGCTTGTCCATGTAGAGAAGCACGCCCAGTGCCCAGATGATGGAGGTGATGGTCACCCCGACAAAGAGCTCGCACTCGAGCACCGGCAGCGGAAGCTCCGCCAGCCTGGGCTGGCGCCAGCGCAAATGCCACCAGCGCCCCAGCAACAGCAGCAGGACCAGACCGAGCCAGCCCAGCGACTCGCTGGCCGGCAGGTAATCGTGGAACAGCAGGCTCCAGCTGATCGCCAGCAGCCCCAGGCAAGGCAGGCTGAAGGAGGCGTGGGTATAGAGCTGGACCATGATGGCCCGCCGCACCTGATATTTCACACTCTGTGTCAACTGGGTACTCCCTGTACAAGAGCCGCACAGTTTAACACTCCCCTTTCCTGCTCAACAATCAATCGACCGCTATTAAGCTGCCACTCAGCGCGTCCTCTCCCGTACAGGCCCCGACAGACCCTTTTCTGCAGGGTCGAAAGGCGCAGCCCTCCCTCACCCTTTCTCCAGCTCGTCGAGGATGGGGCACTGGGGATTCGCATCTCCGTGACAGCAGCTCACCACCTCCTCGAGGGCGCTGAGCATGGCTTGCAAACCGGCGATGCGGGAGCGCAGATCGACGATTTTCTCCTGGGCCAGCTTCTTCACCTGGGCACTGGTTCTGTGCTCGTCCCGATAGAGCGCCAGCAGCTCCTGACACTCCTCCAGATTGAAGCCGGTCTCCCGCGCCCGCTTGACGAAGCGCAGCTCCCGTAGGGAGGCATCCGTATAACTGCGATACCCGTTGTCGCTGCGCACTGGCGACGAGATGAGGCCGATGCTCTCGTAGTAGCGGATGGTCTTGGCGGTCAGGCCGGTGGCCTTGGCGACCTTGCTGATGTTCATGAATGACTCCTTTGGGATTCAGATGCACGCAGGCTGCCCGCCCGGGGCTGCCAGCGCTTCAATAACAGGGAATTGCTCAAGACGGTGATGCTGCTCAGGGCCATGGCCGCCCCCGCCAGTTCCGGGCTGAGGTAACCCAGTGCCGCCAGCGGAATGCCGATGATGTTGAACACGAAGGCCCAGAACAGGTTCTGCTGGATGGTGCGCCAGGTGGCCGCCGAGATGTCGATGGCATCGGCCACCAGCCGCGGGTCGGATCGCATGAGGGTGATGGAGGCGGTCTCCATCGCCACGTCGGAGCCGGAGCCCATGGCGATACCCACATCCGCCGCCGCCAGCGCCGGGGCGTCGTTTACCCCGTCTCCCACCATGGCGACCAGCCCGCTGGTTTGCGCCCGCAGCGCCTCCACTTTCTCCACCTTGCCGGCTGGCAGCACGGAGTCAAAGGCCCCGTCCAGCCCCAGCTTGGCGGCGATATGGGCCACCGGCGCCGGCGCATCACCGCTCACCAGCCAGCTGGCGATGCCGCGCTGGCGCAGGGTGGCGATGGCATCCGGACTCTCCGGGCGCAGGGTATCGGCCAGCGCCGCAATGCCAGCCACCACGCCGTCGATGGCCACCCAGACCCGGGTCGCGCCGTCGGCAGGCTGTTTATCCTGCGCGGGCACCTCAATGCCGAGCTGGGCCAGCAAAGAGCCATTGCCGATGGTGACCGTATGACCGGCGACCTGACCGACAATACCGGCACCGACCCGCACCTCCACCGCCTCCGGCTGGGGCAGCGTAGTCTCCTTGTCGACCGCCTCGCGCATGGCCAGTGCCAGCGGGTGTTCACTCGCCTGCTGCAGGGCGGCAGCGAGGCACAGTTGCTCGTCGTTGCCGCTCCAGCTGGCCAGCACGGGCCTGCCCTGAGTGAGCGTACCTGTCTTGTCGAAGATCAACGCCTTGATGGCGTGGGCCTTCTGCAGGGTATCCACGTCTTTTATCAGAATGCCGTGGCGCGCCGCCACCCCGGTACCGGTGACGATGGCCGCCGGTGTCGCCAGCCCCAGCGCACAGGGGCAGGCGATCACCAGCACGGCCACCGCCGCCAGCAGCGCCTGACCGAAGTCGTTACTGATGGCGTACCACACCAGCAGGGTGAACAGGGCGATGGCCATCACCACCGGCACGAACACGGCGGAGACCTTGTCCACCAGCTGTTGCAGCGGCGCCTTGCCCATCTGGGCGTTCTCCACCAGTGCGATGATCTTGCTGAGGCTGGAGTCCTCCCCCACCGTAGTGGCTTCAATTTCCAGCACGCCGGAGCGGTTGATGGCGCCGCCCAGCACCTTGTCGCCCTCACCGCGCGGCACCGGCAGGCTCTCGCCGGTGAGGATCGACTCGTCCAGCTCACTCTCACCGCTCACGATTCTGCCGTCCACCGGCACCCGCTCCCCCACCAGCACCTGCAGCCTGTCGCCGCGCAGCACCTCGTCGATGGCGACGATCTGCCAGCGCTCGCCGCGCCAGACGGTGGCGGTTTCCGGCCGCAGCGCCATCAGTTCGCGAATGGCGGACTGGGTGCTGCGTCTGGCTCGCGCTTCCAGCAGTTTTCCGAGGGAAATCAGGGTAATGATGATGGCACTCGCCTCGAAGTAGAGTTGGCCACTGGCGGCCACCCCCAGATTAAGCAGCAGATAGAGGCTGTAGAAGTAGGCCGCACTGGTACCGGTCGCCACCAGCACATCCATATTGGCGGAGCGGTTCTTGATGGCGAGCCAGGCGCCGCGATAGAAGCGGGCCCCGATCCAGAACTGCACCGGGGTGGCGAGCACCAGCTCCAGCCAGGCGGGCAGATGCCAGGGCAGCAGACCGGCCATGGCCAGCATCCCCACCAGCAGCGGCAGGGTAAGCAAAGCCGAGACGATGACCCGGGTTTGCGCCTGACGGGCGCTGGCGGCCTCCTGCGCTTCCCGCTCCAGCAACTGCTGGCGGCGGCCGCTGGCCGAGCCTTGCGCCAGTTGGGCGCCAAAACCGAGGGCCTCGATCTGCTCGCGCAGGGCCGCGGGCGTCTGCATCCCGGGTACCAGCACGATACGAGCCTGCTCGATGGAGAAGTTGACGTCGGCGGAGATGACGCCGGGCAGCGCCGCCAGCATCTTGTTCAGGCGGGCCGAGCAACCGGCACAGGTCATACCGGTGATTTGAAACAGGATGGTCTCACTGCCGTAGTCATAACCCTGCGCCTGGATGCTCTCCAGTACCGCCGGCAGACGGTCGGGGCTGGTCAGCTCGATGGCCGCCTGCTCCAGCGCAAAGTTGACGGTGGCCGATACCCCGTCGAGCTTGTTGAGGGCGGTCGTGATGCGGCCGGCGCAGTTGGCGCAGCTCATGCCGCTGAGCGGCAACTGCAGATGAATGGGTGATTGAAGATGAGTGGTCATGTTGTTCCTCCCAGGAACCCGTCGGCACCACAAAACGCCGACTGGCAAACCCTAACCTTTACTGTAAGGGTAAGCTCAAGCCACATGATCCACTTTTTGCAGATGAAAAAACGGCGCCCGTTTGCTGCCAGAGAACAAACGAGCGCCGCCTTCAGCTATTGCGCGGTGGGCGCGGTGATTCAGATACCGTACTGGGCGCGGTAAGCCTTCATGGCGGCCAGTTGCGCCGCCAGCTCCGGCTGTTCGGCCTGCTTCTCTTCCAGATACTGGATCAGATCGCTCATCTGGATGATGGCGATGATGTGGGCGCCGTAGTCACGCTCCACCTCCTGAATGGCGGAAAGCTCCCCCTTACCCTTCTCCTGGCGATCCAGGGCGATCAGCACCCCTGCCAGGGAGGCGCCATTGGCCTGGATCAGATCCATGGATTCGCGGATGGCGGTGCCGGCGGTGATGACGTCGTCCACCAGCATGATGCGCCCCTTGAGCGGGCTGCCCACCAGGTTGCCGCCCTCGCCGTGATCCTTGGTCTCCTTGCGGTTGAAACACCAGGGCACGTCCACGTCGTGCTGCTCCACCAGCTGCACCGCGGTGGCGGAGGCGATGGGGATCCCCTTGTAGGCCGGGCCAAACAGCACATCAAACTCGATACCGGCATCCATCAGGGCGGCGGCGTAGAAGCGGCCGAGACGGGCCAGATCGCGGCCGCTGTTGAACAGGCCGGCGTTGAAGAAGTAGGGGCTTTTACGACCGGATTTCAGGGTAAATTCACCGAATTTGAGGACCTGTTTCTCCAGGGCGAACTCGATAAATTGACGCTGGTAGGCTTTCATTCTGGCTCCTTGCTTGGCTTGTCGTTGTCTTGTGTGGGGGTATAAAAAAACGCGGTCAATGCCGCGTTTTTAAAATCATGCAAGCGACTGCTTCTGCAGCGCAATGATGTCGGCGATGCCGCCCTTGGCGAGCGCCAGCATGGCCAGCAGCTCCTCGTGGGTGAAGGGTTCGGCCTCCGCGGTGCCCTGCACCTCGATGATGCGACCATCTTCGGTCATCACCACGTTCATGTCGGTCTCGGCGGCGGAGTCTTCGATGTACTCCAGATCGCAGATTGCCTCCCCTTCGAACATGCCGACGGAGACGGCTGCGATCATCTGCTTGAGCGGGCTCTGTTTGATCAGCCCCTTCTCCACCATCCAGTTCAGCGCATCCACCAGCGCCACGCAGGCCCCGGTGATGGCGGCGGTGCGGGTACCACCGTCGGCTTGCAACACGTCGCAGTCAACGGTAATGGTGTGCTCGCCCAGGGCACTCAAGTCCACCGCCGCGCGCAGGGAGCGGGCGATCAGACGGGAGATCTCCAGGGTACGGCCGCTCTGCTTGCCGGAGGCCGCTTCGCGGTTCATCCGGGAGTGGGTGGAGCGCGGCAGCATGCCGTACTCGGCAGTGACCCACCCCTGCCCCTTGCCTTTGAGGAAGCGCGGCACGCTGGTGTCGACGCTGGCGGTGCAGAGCACGCGGGTGTGGCCGAATTCCACCAGCACGGACCCTTCAGCATGCTTGGTGAAGTGGCGGGTGATGGTTACCGGACGCACCTGGGCGGCGCTGCGATCGCTGGGACGGGACATGGGACTGACCTCTGGGCTGGCTGAATTGGCGCAGGAGTATAAGCGATCGCTACTCAAATATCAGCCGCTAAAACCACCTCGTCGGCTGACGGAGCAGGCCTGGCTGAGTATACTGGCCGCACACTTCATCAAGCCCGGAACAATCAATGATTCACAGCATGACCGCCTACGCCCGCAAGGAACTCAAGGGCGACTGGGGCACAGCCGTTTGGGAAATTCGTTCGGTCAACCAGCGCTATCTGGAGACCTACATTCGCCTGCCGGAACAACTGCGCAGCCTGGAGCCGGTTCTGCGTGAGCGCTTCCGCGCCAAGCTGCAGCGCGGCAAGGTGGAGTGCAACCTGCGCTTCGAGGCCGCCCAGGCCGCCGCCAGCCAGCTGCACATCAATGAAGAGCTGGCCAAACTCATCATCGAGAGCGCCAACTGGGTGATGAAAGAGGCGGGCCAGGGTCAGCTCAACCCGGTGGACGTGCTGCGCTGGCCGGGCGTGATGGCTGCCGCCGAGCAGGACATGGACGTGGTCGCCACCGAGCTGATGGCCGGCTTCGACCTGACCATGGAAGACTTCCTCGCCTCCCGCGCCAGCGAAGGGGCCAACCTCAAGGCGCTGATCGAACAGCGTCTGGCCGGCATTCAGGTAGAAGTGAAGAAGGTGCGGGAGCACCTGCCGCAGATCATCGAGTGGCAGCGCCAGAAGCTCACCGACCGCCTGGCCGAGGCCAAAGTGGAGCTGGATCCTGCCCGCATCGAGCAGGAGATCGTGCTGCTGGCCCAGAAGATCGACGTGGCCGAAGAGCTGGATCGCCTGGAGATGCACATCAGCGAAACCAACAAGATCATGAAGAAGGGTGGCGCCTGCGGCCGTCGCCTCGACTTCATGATGCAGGAGTTCAACCGCGAGTCGAACACGCTGGGCTCCAAGTCGATCAACGCCGAGGTGACCCAGTCCGCCGTCGAGTTGAAAGTGCTCATCGAGCAGATGCGCGAGCAGATCCAGAACATCGAGTGATCTCCCTCATCGATGCACCAGCCCCCGCCACCCGGGCAATGCTGATCAGTTAAGGATCCATTGACCGATCCTTCTGCTGTAGGACAATCCGGAACCAATCACTGGTTCCGGATTTTTTATGTCTATTGCAAACGATCTGAACGATGTTGTTGAGGCATCTGGCGACATGCTGGCTCGGTT